>JBHHVV010000031.1:0-17539 GCA_046754445.1 Candidatus Nitrosopumilus sp. | reverse complement strand
CTCTTCTTCCTCTTCCCAATCTTCTTCCAAATCAGACTTTGATTTCTTTAAGAACATAAAGACTATAACCCCAATCAATAAAATTCCACCAATAACAACATAGAGTATCCATTCTGGTAATTCAAGATCAATTGCATCAAAAGTTTGTTCTGGCGCATCAACATTGACTGTGAAAGAATCCTTCCCTTCTGCATATCCTTCAGCAGTTGCGATGATATCAAAAGAAATGTGTGGTCCCTCAAATGCTGTCAGACTAACAATTGCACTACCATCAGAACTAGTTCTTACAACTTCAGGTGTAACTACAGCATCACCTTTTGTTACAATTTTTACAGATGCTCCAGATACGGATTCGGCATTTTCATCATCAACAAACAATCTAAATTCAATTGGATCATCTACAGTTACTTTATCAGCTAAACCGCCAGTAAAAATTTGTAATTGAGTTTGTGAAGATGCAGTGTTAATTATTGAAGTTGTTCCATTTACGCCTTTAGCGCTTGCAGTAATTATTGCATTGCCGACAGAACCAGTCGTTTTAATTGGAAATGTGGTATAAGACATCCCTGATGGAATTATCGAGTCATCAATAATTTGAACAACTGAATCTTGTGAAGAAGTAATTTTAGATTTTACATCAAATTTTGGAATTACTGGATTTCCTTGTAGATCAACTAATTGAATTATCCCTATATTTTCTTCATGATTTGCATTAATTTTTGCTAGAGGCAAATTTACTTGAATTTTTGAAGAAGGCTGAGTGACAAAAGTCTTAGAGCCTTCTAAATCCAGATCAGCATTTTCCCCAATAGGCTCCACAGTTAGAAGAATATTTGACTCTGTAGTAGATACATCAAAAGTGTCACTTCTCAATTGAGTAAAAGTAAAAGTGGTGCCTTTGTTAATTTCAACTAACCCATTAGTAGGCGTGATCAAGTATTTTCCAGTCTCTTTCATTACTTTAGGTCGTTGTTGGGAATCTAGCGCAATCAAAAACATATCAAAATAGCCATCACGATCAAAAATTAAACTATTCTTCCCAGTAGGGGAAAACATTCTAACTTCCTTTTGTTCTAAAGGATTTACCACATTTGATGAAAATGAGCCCGTACCCACACCGTTAATAGAAGTTGAAATTGTCACAGGTCCAGTTTTTTGACCAGTTGAAATTTTTGCAGTTCCATAAGAATAGGAACTTGGAATTTTTCCACCATCAATAACTTTAGCTAATTGATCATTACTAGAAATTACATTAATTTTTTGAACAAACCCGTCACTGTGAAGACTTTCACTGGCTTGCATTGGATACAATTCATCTTCCTGCAGACAGTCTATAGAATAAAGGATTATTTCATCAGAATCCAAGTCAGTGTTATGAGTAACATCATCTGAATTAGTTGTCGTTTCATCAGATTGTTCTGCACATTCAGGATTTATTTCGATTTCAGAGCCATCAGGTCTTATTCCATCATCGTCTTCATCATCCTCAATCATTGATAGTTGATAAGTAAAATAGGTAGTCGCATTACTTGGAATATTTCCCAATCCAAAAACATTGATAGTATTTCCATAGTCTTTAACAGTAAAGCCAAAATCAATTATGTTGCTTACAGTTCGTTTTAACTTGTTATCATCTTCAATTGATTCACCAACAGTTCTAAACGTATCAGTAGCTGTCCCATACCCCTCAGAGCTTACACCGATTAGAATATCATTTTTAAGTAAATTTTGCAAACTAAATTTTTCTTGAAGTAAATAGCCAAATTCACCTTTCTTTATCATGGGTTTTGAAGATTTTGTGATTTTATCTAAAACATCGCCAATAGGAAATTGTTCATTGGAGAAAAATTCCAATGGAATATCATTAGGTGTTTTCGTAGGATTGCCATCTGCGTCAACCACAGTTACAAAAACGTCTAATGTTCTGTCATATTCTGCAGGAATTAATTTTGGAAAAACAGATAATTGCAGTCCTGCAGGTAACGTAGATGAAATTTTAATGCTTTTGGCAATATCTAGCCCTGAATCCTCATAAATTGCTCGAATGAAGGTATTTCCGGTTTTTTCATGAGAAGACAATATTCCCCATGCATAATAATTACCTTTTTTTATAGTCATAATTTCAGAATTTGGAGATGCTAAAAAATCTTCATGTTCGAGAATAATTTCAATATCATTTGGGGCACGAACTAGTTTATCGTCAGAAGTTTTCAGATAAACTGAAAAAGGCATTTGTGAATTTACGTGCATTTCATTTGTTGGGAGATTTAATTCTAAAATCAAATCATCAGGAAGATATGTTTCATCTGTTCCCACTTCAATTTTTTGAAAAGTTGTTTTTCCGTTTAGAGATGCAGTTATGGTGGTTTTTCCAGATTTTTCAGTAGTGGTTACAGGAAATGAAACAAACTCTTCATGAGCTTTTAAAATTGTGTTTTTTGGAACAGATGCAATAGTTGGATCATCAGAATTCAGGCTTACTGGGACATCATAGGATGATGTAATCGGCACTCCATGTTTGCTTAGAACATAAAGATACCCAATAGGATGTTCTGCAATTCCATTTTCTAAATGAGATGGAGAAATTGCAAGTTTGATGGAATAATCAGATAAAGCTTCTAAATTTTGTGCAGATGCAGATTGAAAATTACCAGTAAACACTAGAGTCAATCCAAGAAATATTGCCAATGGGATTTTTTTCTTCATTTTTTTTCTCCGTTTTTCAATTTTCACTCCAAAATTTTTCATAAAAATGAAAAAATGTGGAGTTATCCACTTTGTTGTCCTGCTACAACAGTTCCTACAAATACTGCACCGTTAGCTGTGGTGAGTTTGAATTGAACATCTCTGCCAAACTGAACATCTTGTTCTAATTCAAGTAGAATTGTAGCTTGTTGACCTGGTTCAATTATTGCTGTAGGATTTGGTGATAAATCGGCTATTGCGGCAGTACCTCTAGTTACGACAACGAATTCTTGTTGATCTAAGAATGTTGTTGTTGTAAAATCATCTAAAGGTGACGTACCTGGAACGTATGTATAAACGGCACCACCAAATCTTACTTCAGTTAATGCAGCTTGTGATACACCCTGATTTACAACATATACCGCTACTCTTTCGCCAGTCTGCAATCCATTATTTGCTACACCATCAGCAATTGTAGGAGTTCCTGCATTATCAGTTAAGCCTCCATCATGGATTTGTAGATTTGCAACATCACTGGCATCATACCCAACAACTTGAAGTGATTCAATTTGAGGAGCACCGCTGATTTGTGCAGAACTAAAGAATCCTTGTGAGAACACAAAGACAATACTTCCACCAACGACAGCTATTGCTACCAAAAGAAGGGTTGCAATAACTGGAGCAACTGCTCTTCTTGAAGTCAACTTGTTTTGTTTTGACTGTAGTTTTGTCATTCTAAAAGGAATAGAATAAAAATAGATGTTAAAGGAATTTGTGTTCAAAGAAGACACTTGTTTGAAATGTTGTTCAAACATTACAACAATGACTGTTTAAACACAAAATCAATTTACAACTAATGACAAAATTAAAGACGACTTTGACAATTTCAGCAATTGCGTCAATTTTGATAATTGGCGGATTTGCAACAGCAACTCCAAATGCATTTTCAACATATGATAGTCATGATGATGATTGTGACTATGGGTATGATCATGATGATGATTGTGTAGAAGATACACCAAATGATCCATGTGACTGTGAGAAACCAGATACATTAAAATTCAAATTTTCTACCCCAAGCGCAGAGATAGACAGTGAATTTAGAATTGAGATTTACAAAAAACTAAACGATATTGGTAACCATGATAAAAAACTGATGGGAATTACAGATGTTACCAATTTGGGGGATTATCAAATCGAATCATCTAGTTTTGGAAAAGATAAATTGAATTCAAATACTGTTTTCGCAATTTACAAAATTGTAGAAGATCAAGATGATGTATTAGTTTCCTCAATAGAAGTACACACATCCTGCTCAAAACCGCTTTACAAAGGGTTAACAGTAATGGATAGTGGATATGCACTAGAAATTACTGACGGTTTAAAGAATGATGAAACATCAATTTCAGCATCAGATCCTTTAACTTGTGGGGATGAACCAGAATCAGCAAAAATGGGAAGCATTAGGATAAAAAATGCACTTACCAGCGATAATGGTGGAGAAGCAGAATTTACAGACTTTACATTTCAGTTAATTGACGTCGATACAGGAATAGGCATTGATCTAATTCAAGACCTAGAAGATCCTTCAATTAATGAAATAGAAGTTCCAACTGGAACATATACGTTAAGTCAAACAATTGCTGAAGTTACAGGAACATACACCACAGTACTCATCACAGGAGATAAAAAATGTCCATCAATGACAGAAGAATCATTTGAAATAAAAAAAGACAAAACTATCTCTTGTACAATCTATAATGACGATGACGGAAATGCTGGTGGAGATATAGAGCCAGGAGTCATCTTCCATGTAGGTACTGTAAAGTTCGACAATATCCAAGGTAGCGCAGTACCAAGATGTGATCCTGTAGCAGTAACATTGCCATGTGCATTTGAAGACATAGATGGATTGATTAGCATAGTGCCAAATCTAAAGGAAAACGAATTACTTCGTGTTTCCACTCTAGTTCTAATCAGTGTTGTAGGATTAGATGTAAACGATACAACCATGCAAGATCAGGGATCAACAACCGGATGCACGTTTGATGGATTGAACACATTTATTGACAACAGCAATGTGGAATACCCTGCATTTAAGATTCAATGTAGCGGATTGACAAGCTCCTCAGAGCAATATAGAATCAATTACGCTCTAATTGAAACATTAATTCCACCAAACACACTATAGTCAATTCACCCCATACTTTTTTTTATTTTCTACATATCATAATGAATATTTTCAAGCTTACTTCAAAATTTATAATATTTTAATTTGGGATATGGGCTTTAAAATTATGGAACTACTTGTAGTATAGATTCTTGAAGTGGGCCGATTGAAAAGGCACCATTGTCGATAGTACCATCTGCTAGTAAATACATCACATACATTTGTTCATTTGTTACTGTAGGAGCAGTAGCATCAAATTGAATGGTCATTCCACCAGAAACCAAATCAGAATTCAAAACACCAATTATTTGAGATGATGTATCACTAAACGTTTGATAACTTGTGGTAAAACCATTAGAAAAAACACTAGGTTCATCAACAGTCCAACCTTTAGGAATATTAATTATCAATCTAGAGGCATCATCAATAAAATGTCCTCCAGTCTCAAAATCAGCCAAAGTTGCATTAAATGTTATTGTGCTTCCAGAAGCAATTCCAGTCTTGTTAGATAAAACATCATTATAATTTATAGAATCAACATCTTTTGAAAGAAATACGTTAGCTAATGATCTTCCATTATTATCAAAAGAGGTTCCATACCCAGCTTTTCCAAATTGTCCAACAGTAGTGAAAACGTTCACATGCACAATTACGGATGACAGTTTATCAGAGCCAGCAGATAACCTATCAGGATGAACCATACTGAGAAATGGAAATACAGAGTAGGGTGGAATTTTTACAGGGTTTGAAAGATTTTCCCAAACCAATTGATTAATTTCAGGACATGACCAATTAGAAGGAGTTGGAGAAACAGTAGTGGGAGCACATTGATGTGTTCCAGAAATACCAAACATGATATCATTGGTGTTTGACCTAGGACTCAATAGGGTTATTACTACTTTATTGACAAACATGTCTTGTCCGGTAGGATTCACAACATTTGCACCCCATAGAGATTTATCATTAACAATAGGACTATCTCCCATAGGGGAGGGAATCACCATAAAAATTTCAGGCCGGGATAAAAGATCTTGTGTTAAAACAATTGGTGGTTCAGAGCCAGTTCCGCCACTAGCATCTCGCAAAACACTGGAGTCAAATGCAGTGTTACTTTGAACTAAATTATTATTTGCATCTAAACCTGTAGCAAAATTTGAAAAATCAACATTAGTATCAACTGTTCCATCAATAGTATAATCCCATAAAAACAGAAACGACTCGCCTGGAGTCAAATCAACAGATGAAAAATTTGGAGGAGATGATGCAGTAACAGCACTAGATGGATTTACAGAAATCCCAGAGGGAGTTACGCCATCAATTCGTAATTGTCCAGTATTTGTGACAAGCATTCCAATTGTAACATTTTGGCCCAAAACTACATCAGGAGGATCAGTTACAAGAATTGAACGCAAATTATTTACAGATGAACCTCCAGAGCCGACTACTAATTCTGCAATTTCAATAGTTCCTAAGGAAGACATTACTTTGATATCATATGAATCTGGAATCATATACAGCGATTGAGAACCAAGAATAGATGAAGGAGCGCCGTTAGTAACAAAAGAATCATCATAATTCACAGAATATCTAGTAGCAGGTTGTGTTGACAGAGTTTTGTTTATTATCCAAAAACTAGATATTTCAACAGGGTTTTGACCAAAGTTACTCACAGAAATGTCTAATTTGTTGTTAGAATCAGTTGACACTGCAATTCCAAATCTTTCTTGCTGTTTTTTTAGTTCAACATCTGAAATAAGTCTTTGAGTGGTAACAATATCTGTTTGAGCGTCAAGAGCTAAACTCAAAACCGAAAAACCTGCAACCATCAACACAGTAAAGAACAATGCTCCAACCACAGATGAGAGAGCTCGTCTGTTTTTAGGTGTAAAATTATGTAAATGAGATTTTATTGTGCACCACCACTTTCAAGTAAAAATTCTACAGGTTGGATTTGACCAGAATCCAACAACACACGTATTCCTTTATTGAGCGAAATATCAGGTTCAACAGAATCTAATTTTACAAGAATATTTACTGTTTGGCCACTTTGAATTTCTACATTCTCATTTTGAATAATTGGCATGTTGCCTACAGGCAAAATTGAGAACGTTCCATCAGCAGGGTATTGGCCATTAGTGAGCGAAACTGTAGTATCCAGTGCAACACCAGATGTAGAAATATCCCAGGAATGTGTCATTCCATTTATGGAGATATCTTCTAGAAATATTGAATTTAGATTATTGTTTTGAATTTGTAATATGATGAATTCAGTTCCACCATTGGAAGGAATGTCGTTATAATTACCACTACAGCTTGACCTACATAACATAGAATCATATTTGTTATCAACATTAGTCAATGTAAGAAGAGATGTAGAATCTCTAGTATCATATGCAAGAAGTAGAATATTCAATGATGAGGCCTCAAGAGTTGATGTAGTACCCAAATTACCTGAAAGAAATGCATCATTCATAAAATATGTCAGAGTGCTAGCACCAGTAACAGTTACAGCCATCAACATCATAGTGCTGATAATATCTGTAACACCTCTTCGACTTTTGAATAGTGGGTATTTTTTTTGAAGTAGGATGTGATTGGACATAGTTTTTGATTTCATTATTATCTAAGTGTTAAATGGACTAGCAACTGTTGTGAAAAAATTACCTCTAGTAGTTGTGAGCGATATTTTATATTCAGAATTTACATATGCCGGATCATTCCATGTTCCAGAGCCCTGAACTAGAATGATTTCAGAATCATCTAAAACATCCAAAATGATTTGTTTGTTATCTTTGAGTTGAATTGTCTGATCAATATTTACCCAATTTGTGATAATTTCCTGATTGTCAATATTCAGAATTGTGATACTAGCTATTGTTGATTCAACAGTACCAATATTTGCTAAATCAATTTCTAAATTATCAGTATTGGGTTCAAATCGCACATGTTCAAATACTATGTCTTCACGATGGATTTGGTTTTTTGATGCTTCATGAAAAGAAAGATCATATGTAAATGCGCTAATGCTATCCATTCCATTAAACAGGATTACCGAACCAATAGAACTAACAATTCCCAGAATCACAACACTTCCCATCACCTGACTAACAGCACGACGATTTTTTAGAAATGATTTTGAATAGGCAATTTTCACTTTTTTCCACCATTTTTAGAATGCCATGCAGAAACAAATTTTTCTACTCTTGAAATAATTTGAGAGAAATCAGGCTCAGAGATCAAATGTATCCCATAATGATTTGCAAGAGTGTCCACACCTTCATTTATTCCTGAAAGAGTTACAAGCAATGTGTGAGTTGGTTCAATGTCTAATTTTGGAACTAGAATAGAATTCATGTCAGATTGATCAATTCCATCAGATTGATTTTTTATAAAAATTAAGAGAGATTCGTTAGTAATTTTGTTTTTTCCATAAATGGGAACTTCATGGAAATTATTGCTTTTCCCTGCAATAGTTGCATTTAGTTTTGCATCAAAGTTAAACCCATGTAACAATTTTAACAATTCATCTTTAATCTCATTAGTATCAGAGTTTATGGTAGTCTGAGAATTTTTTAATTTATAACAATATGTTGCCACAAATTGTCCTGCATTTGTATCAAAATCATGTTCATGTTTTCTACAATGTAATTTAATTACCGCATTATCAAATTTTTCTGAACAATCTTCGCATTGATACCACATTGCAGGTACACGTATTTCTTTTTCAAAATTTTTAATATGTTTCTTGCAAGAAGGACAATGAAAGTTATCATTTTCCTTAAAATCAAAATTACTACTTTCTGTAATATATCCACATTTTTTATGTTCAAAAAGATTTAGTTTTTCAACATTCATTGAATGGCATTTCGGACAATACAGTCGCACACTAGACGAAAAAGTATCTAAATGAATTGGACATACAATTAATTTCTCATAAATTTTTTTCTCTAAAATTCCATCACAAACTAATCCGTCTAAATATGGAACATAGTCTTGAATTTCTCCAATTTTAGATAAAATTGGATAAAAAATTCTACCTTCATTATAATCAATAAATGGTATGATTGTTCTATCTTTGAGTTTTTGAGCTTCTTGAATTAATTGAACTACTTTGCTAGTAGATGGTCTTGGTAAATCTGATTCAGGAATCAATAAAGAGTCTTCAGTAGGTGATTCAAGAGTAGATTCAGATTCAATTTCACCATCATTGGAATTTCCTTTAAAAATAGAAGAAATATTTTCAAATCCGCCTATTTTATGCTCAGATTTGGATTCTAATCCTGATTCATCAGTGGAATTTTTTCTTCTAAACATCACATATTACCTCATATGATATGAGCATTTCATCTACCATGGTTGTTTTATTACCAATGAGAACAGTAAAAGGAAAATGCTGTTCATATGGACGAACATGTGTTAAAACACATTACAGACGTATGAAACCTGAAATTGAGGCTTAAAATATTCAAAGAAAAGATATCAGTGTTACAAAAATTTCAAACAAAAAATAAGATCATTCCAAAATTTAATCCAAAAAAAATTGAAAAAATTTCAAATAACGAAGATGTAATTAATATTCCTCAATTCATGACATTGTCAAAATTAGAATGGGATAATAACGAAATTCATGCAGGGATAATCAAAGATCCCACAGCTAAAGGAGGATTAAGATATCAAGTAATTGAACCAGTTCTATCACAAAAAGATCAAAGAGCATTTGAGATTATCAAAAAATTATTAATTACGGAATTGACAGTATCACTACAAGACATTAAATCAAAAGAAGATGCTGAACGCAGACTAAAAAAGAAAATATCATCAATGATTAAAAAATATAGATTAAACATTCCAAAAAAAAATATTGCAAAAATAAATTATTTTGCAATAAGAGATTTTGTTCATCTTGGAAAAATAGAACCATTAATGAGAGATCATATGATTGAAGAGATTAGTTGTGATGGAACAAATATTCCAATATACATTTGGCACAGAGAACACGAATCCATGCCAACAAATATCATATTTGAAAGCGACTCAGAGTTAAATAACTTTTCTAGAAAGATGGCATATATTTGTGGCAAACATGTATCCATGGCAGACCCAATTATTGATGCATCACTTCCAAATGGCAGTAGAATTAATCTCACATTAGGTCATGAAATTACAAAGAGAGGAAGTACATTCACAATTAGAAGATTTCGAGCAGACCCTATTACAATTATTGATTTGATAAAATTTGGTACAATTTCAATAGATATCGCAGCCTACATGTGGTATTTAGCAGAAAAAAAAGCAACCATGCTCATTGCAGGAGGAACTGCCAGTGGTAAAACTACTGCACTCAATGCATTAGCCTCATTTATCAAACCTGGGGAAAAAGTAGTCAGTATTGAGGATACTCAAGAACTAAACCTGCCTCATGAAAATTGGATTCCAGCAGTTTCTAGGCAAAATTTTACGGATACTCAAATTGGGGAAATCAATCAATTTGATCTTCTAAGAGCTGCTCTAAGACAAAGACCAGACATCATCATTGTTGGTGAAACAAGAGGAAGAGAGGCATATACATTATTTCAAGCGATGGCTACAGGTCACGGAGGATTCTCATCCATACATGCAGATTCAGTAGATGCAACACTTACAAGATTAACATCATCGCCGATGGATGTTCCAAAAGCACTAATTGCAAATAGTCTTGATTTAATCACACTTCAATTAAAAATTAGAGTAGGAAACAAATCAGCTAGAAGAATTATTCAGGTTTCAGAAATTGATGGATTGCATGAAACTACAGGAGAAATTAGAACGCATGAAATTTTCAAATGGAATCCAAAAACAGATACTCATGATTACATGGGAAATAGTGTCATATTTAGAAAATTAAAAGAAAGGGATGGAGACTCAGAAGAGAAGATCAATTATGAATTGACAAAAAGAAGACTGGCATTGGAATGGATGGTAAAAAATGATATTCGTGATCATAAAGAAGTTACAACTAATGTAATGGATTATTATGCAGATCCTGAACGATTCTATGAAAGAAAAAGATTAGAGGTATAATTATGAATTTTCTTGGAAGTAAACAAAAAAAGAAATTAGAAGAAGAATCTGTGGGACAAATTCACATTTACAGTTATAAACTACTAAATGAACATGTAAAATTTCTGTATCCAAAATTGAAATCACTAGATAAATCAATCAAACAGGCAATGATGCCAATACCTTTTGAAGTATATGTTTCAAGTATGGTCTTCTTTAGTATCATTGCAGGAACATCAGGAGCAATAATGGGATTTATTGCATCTCAATTCATCAAAATTCAGCCTGCAAGCATAGGTCTTTTGCTTCCAATATTATCAGGGCTAGTTCTTTTCGGTATTACATTTGGGATTTTACAGATGATTCCAAAAATCAGAGTTACAAATAGATCATCAAAGCTTGTTGAAGAAATTCCTCATTTTATAGGATACATGTCGACACTAGCAACAAGTGGGCTTACTCTTGAAGGGATTTTCAAGGCCATAGCTAAAGAAGAAACAGAAGAAGATATTGTAAAAGATGCAAGATTCATTGTAAGAAATATCGATATTTTAGGAATGGATTTAATCAGTGCAATCAAAGATTTGATTCACAGAACCCCAACAGGACCATATTCTGAATTACTAGAAGGAGCAGTTGTAACAGTTCAGTCAGGAGGAGACCTTAAAGAATATTTCAACGCAACTGCAAAAGTTCAACTTGAAGAAAAAAAGATGTTAATGCAAAAAACTACAGAGTCACTTGGTAGCGTTGCAGAAATTTATACAATCCTACTTATCGTATTTCCATTATTAGCAGTAATCATGTTATCAATTATGGGAATTATGAGCCCAAGTCTAGCAGGATTTGACTTGATAACATTAATGAATATTCTAACTTTTGCAGTCATCCCACTTAGTGGTGTATTGATGTTAGTAATGATGGATACGATGGTACCAAAGAGGTAAGAAATATGGAACGGATTGAAAGAAAATCTAAAAGAAAACAAAAAAGAAGAGTAACAAAATTAGAGCCTAAACAATCAATATTAAAAAATGAGATTCTGAAGACTGTGATGTATTCAATAATTGCATCAGTTAGTGTTCTATCAATTAGTTTTTATCTTTCGGAATTTTCAAACTCTACAACCATCAGGGATGTGGGATTAATTTTTGGAATTTTAGTTGGAATTATTCCATTAACAATTCATCAATTAAAGGAAGTTCAAAGAAGAGACAGTATAGATAGAAATCTACCTGTATTTTTACTAGCATTGTTAAGTTCCGTTCAGAGTGGTGCTAATTTGATTAAAGCAATAGAGCAAGCAGGAGATAGAAATCTTGGAGCATTAACCCCAGAGTTGAAAAATCTCAGAGCAAACATTAGTTGGGGAACTCCAATAGAGGTAGCATTTGAGAATTTTGCAGGAAGAACAGGTACCAGAGTTGCAAGACGTGTTACGGTACTACTTGAAATGGCAATGAAAATTGGAGGAGATGTTACTGAAAATCTAGAGATGATCCAGAAACACGTATCTGAGATGCAAAATATTGAAAAAAGCAGAAAATCAGCATTACAGCCATACACTTACACAATATACATCTCATTTGGAGTATTTTTAGCTGTAGCAGTTTTGTTAACTACAAGTTTTTTCACAGAAATAGAAAAAGTTCAAGAAGGATTGTTGGTATCAGGGAGTGGAACTCAGGGATTATTTGGCTCTCTAGCAAGTATGGATATTGAAAAATTAGAATCAGGTTTATTTAACATGGCAATCATTGAAGCAGTGTTTGGGGGGTTAGCTGCAGGGAAGATTGGTTCAGGTTCTTATGTTGCTGGAACAAAACATGTTGTTGCCATGATAGTAATTTCAGTAATTGCATTCAACATAGTTTAGATTTCATTTAGGACAATTTTGAAAACACTGTTCATCGGAAAACAGAATTGTTCAGAAACAGAGCATGATTTTGTTGTGTTTTAAAAACAACAAATAATTTATTTTGTGTGTATTATTGCACAAACAGAAACTTTAGTGTTATTTTGATCTTAAAATGTCGGGTATGGGAATTATACATTTTGAGAAACTAAGAAATTCTGCGAAAATACTAAATGCTATCAAACAAAATCATCCCATGCTAAAGGGAATGAGAGGAAGAAGATGTCATATCAAGATCAAGTAAGTAGAATTGCAACAGAGCTTGAAGAGATTTTAGATCTTGATGATTTAGAAGCCAAAGTTTATCTTAATTTGTTAAGAGCAGGTCCAATTACTGCAAGTGCACTTGCAAAAGAGTTAGACATAGACAGAGCAAGAATGTATAGAACAGTAGATAGATTAGTTAGCAGAAACATAATTTCCACCACACTATCTAGTCCCAAATTATGTATTGCGTCAGATCCACATGATGCATTAAAAATTGCATTAAGCAAAAAAGAAGACGAAGTAAATAAAATAAAAAAATTGGGAGAGGCAATTATAGATAAAATCAATGATGAGATTACAACTAATCAAATCAATACAGTTCCAACATTCAGAGTAGTTCAAGGACGACAAAATATCTATGCAGATATTGCACAAATGATAGAAAATGCTATCGATACAATTTACATTGCAACTACATTAGACGATGTTTCAAGAATGTATCATAGTACAATCCCTGAAAAAATTAGTATTTGTGAGAAGAGGGGTGGCAAAGTCAGATTATTGGTAGACATGAATGATCCAAAATTAGCCCCATTTGTTAAAAGATTCAATGCAACGGAGACTAGAATTGGCAAGCTTCCATCAAAGGGAAGAATAATAGTTCAAAAAGACAAAAAAATGATTATGTCAGATCATGCTGCATCATCTCAACATTCCAATTCAGATTCAGATTTTTCTTTATGCACTAATTCAAATGAAATGGTAGATAATATTTTCACTTTATGTTCATTTCTATGGGAGTCATCAAAACCACTCAAAACTATAGATGTCAAAAATTTTATTAAAAAATCAAGAGAAATTTGATCTTTAAATAAAATATTAATCAGATTAAGGATTCATCACTTACGTCTATAGGTTTTCTTCCCATAAAACCAGAATCCTTTTCATGCCAGAATTTTATTTCAGTCTCACCATATTTCCAACATAACCACACTTCCTCATCAAATCGCTTTGAAGGAAAATCAAGTAGACCTTGTTCAATACTTTTCACAGCAACTCCAGTGTTTTCTAAGAGTTCAACAGATTCATAGAATTTTGTAATTGCTGAATTCAATTGTTGCTTTAGGGTGATGTATTCTTCAAAAGAATTAGTAGTGGAAATACTCATTTGTAATTGTTGCTCTATTTTTGTGACTTCATTTTTTTTAGATAATGCATATTCAAATTTTTTTATCACGTCAGGAAGAGCAGCGTTTGCTTCACTTGTAGTAAAAAATGAGAACACATTGCATTTCAGAGAGTCTGGATTAAAAATCTTAGGCACAAATTTATTAAGAATTCCAAAAGGAGTACTACATGAGTGAAGACCAATTAGAGGAATTAATACTTCAGGTAATTAACGGGGCAGTTTCCACTATTCCATCATATCTAGAAGAAATCAAAGAAAACAAAGAAACACTAAAAGTCGAAAATCCTCAAGAATTCATCTACGGAATTGTAATGGGAATGGCACTCGGAATGGGAGGAGCTATTCTTAGTGCACAAAAAGAAGTTCCAACACCAGAAGATCAGATAAAAATTAGAGATATAGTATACAAACATATTCCTGAAATAAGGGAACGAATATTCAATTGATAGAATTCAATGGTTCAGAAATAAAATTCTTAGAATCCCTAGAAGAGGCAAGAATTGCTACATCACATAACGATATACCCCATGTAAAACCAGTATCTTTTGCATATTATGATAACTCAATAATTATTGCAACAGACTATGGCACAAGAACTTTTGAAAATATCAAATTAAATCCTAGAACAGCAATAGTGATAGATGTTTACAAATCAGGAAATCATAAAGCTGTTTGTATTCAAGGAAAAACAAAAATCATAGAAAACGGAATAGAATTCAAAAAACTTTATGACATTTTTTTCCAAAAATTTGAATGGGTTAGAATGGAACCATGGAAGGAAAATGAAGCTCCATTTTTAAAAATTATTCCACACAGTAAAAAAAGTTGGGGAGTAAAATAAGGAAAATCTCAATCTGAAATAAAATTTTTAGATTTGAACAAAAAAATCAATTAATGAGTCGTAGAGTTATCATTTTATGTCATTAAAGGAGATGTAGTATTCAAATGTGTAATTACTTGTTTTATTTTTTGAATGTCAAATGGTTTAAAGACGATTGCAGATGCTCCATTTTCTTCTAATATTTTTTCACAATCAGACGAAGTATTGCCAGTGACAATCACCACATTTGCAGTAGGATCAATCTTCATGATTTCTTTTAAAGCCTCAATTCCATTTAATTTTGGCATTTCAACATCCAAGAATAAAATATCGGGTTTGTGTTTTGCAAACAGTTCAATTGCTTGGAGCCCATCATGACCAACATCTAAAATCTTCAATCCATGAATCCCAAGAATTTCGGAAAATAACTCAGTGATATGTGGATCATCATCTACAATCACAGATGTTTTGATTGTCAATCCCATATTTGGTATTAACCTACTAAGTAATAAGGTATTCTTTTATTAATTAATAAAAAAATATTAAAACCGAATTTAATATATAAATAAAATATTAAAATTTACTGAAATATTGTTTGAAGAAGAGGGCTTCTTTGACGTTCTAAATCGGTAAATTGAACATCAATACTCATTTTGTTTTTTTCGATGTTAATTTTTAGATTACTAAACACACATACATACTTGTTAATTTTTTTATTCTCAACTATAATATAATCAGCCTTACACAACAAGCCATCATCAATCATACTGTTGATTTTTCTATAACCAGATGTTCGTGGAAGGTCACAATCTTTTATGATGTCATTGATAATTTTCGGAGTCTCAGAAACAGTTTCAAGAATATTTCTCTTCTCCAAATCGCCATATGTTTTAAGAATAATAGAATTTGCATATGAGTCAGATAGAGTAAACCAATCATTGTTAGATTTTTTGGTTTTGACTTTTAATATTTTTTCAAAGAATTTTCTTTCTAATGCATCTGCACCTTTTCCAAAAAATTCTCGAAGAACAAGATCTAGCGAATCAAATTGTTCAATAGATTGTGTTAATGAGAGTCCAAATTTTTCAAATAATCGATTTTCAATTTTTTTGAGAGTCTTTGGACCAAGATCTGAACTAATGATTTCAATCAAAGACTTTGCAAATAATTGATCAATGCCAGGCACTGCAATCATATAATTTTCCTAACTTATTAACATTTTTATGATTTGAGTATGAAAAGCAGACAAATACCATATTTGGGATTATTAATTCAGATTTATAAATAATTTTGAAACAATAATTACTCAGACAGACAAATAAGAGATTTGACATAAAAAATGGACTAATTTAAGACAAATTTGTGCCCACGGCTACACATGGACATATATCTTTCAAAAAATATTAAAAAGAAAGATAGTAATTGAAAACACCTGATACAGTACCAGACAAAATAACTCATCCCATCAATCCAATCATCATCATTGTAATTCTAGCCACAGGAATTGGGGCGTATGTTTCAATGAATACTGTGTCAGAAGAAAATGTAGGAATAATTGCATTCATTATATCTGTGTCACTTGCCGCAGGAGTTTCAATTTCAGCATTTATTGTATCCAAACATAATGAGACAGGAGTTTTGGCAAAATCGTATTTTGTGTTAGGAATAGGATTTATGTCATATGTAATAGCTGAAGTATTGTACTATTCCCTGGAAGAAATATTTGGAATTGATCCATATCCGTCATTTGCAGATATTTTCTTTTTTGCTGTATATCCATTTACATTGATTCATTTGTTTTTAAACATAAGATATTTCAATTCAGGATTTACAAAATTTCAAACATTTGTGATTACAGTAATTCCAATAATCGCATCACTAGCATACACAATTTTATCCATAACCGTTGCAGATGCAGAGTTAGGTTTTGACTTTTATTATGGTTTGATTTTTGTAGTAGCTGCATCAACTACTCTCGCATTTGCCATAGTGGGCGCATTAACATTCAGGACAGGGGCATTAGGTGTTGTTTGGCTTTTACTTGTATTAGGATTAATGGTTAATGCTGCAGGAGATGTATGGTATTATCATTTGGAGATATTTGGCAAGTATTTTGATGCACATCCAGTTACCATAGTATGGTTTATTGCCAATATGTTCATGATTTATGCACTGTATAAACATCTAAAAATAATTTAAATTGAAACCCATTCAGATTCTGCATTAAATTTTGATTTGTAGCGTTTCATTCTTTTCAAAACCAAACGTGCGGTATTTCTAACACTCTCGTTTTCATCATTCATTGACTTTTCAATTGCACCCATTTGATCTACAGCTCGAATTATCATCAAGCATTCAGTAGCTTCATGTCTAACAAGTGGACTGACATCATAATTTGCAGCATGCGCCAATTCTGGTATGATTCTTGTCATGTTTCTTGCAGCTATCTGATAACATACCTCATGTCTGACAACATCATTAGGATCGTTTTTCAGTACCCATGCAAACAAGTCA
>JBHHVV010000030.1:0-17787 GCA_046754445.1 Candidatus Nitrosopumilus sp. | reverse complement strand
TAAAAAGAAACCCTCAAGAAAAACTGCAGCTAAAAAGAAACCCTCAAGAAAAACTGCAGCTAAAAAGAAACCCTCAAGAAAAACTGCAGCTAAAAAGAAACCCTCAAGAAAAACTAAACGATAATCTTTGAATTTCTAATACTATTTTCTATGAATTAAAAGTAGGGTGTGTAAAATATTTCTATGTACAAACGTGGACCCATAATTGCTATTTCTGGGCTAGTTTTAGTTTTGGTTTCTCTTTCAATTGCAATGTCTGTTGTACCTTCTGATCTTGGCGGATCTGATAACATGGTGATATCTTCACTGTTTGAAGAAATGTTTGATAAAATTACAAACGAGATTTTGATTAAATCTGGAGACACACAATTTGTCCCTTATAGTACAATTTCTTCAGATGTTTCTCTCCTTTGGGGCATTCAAATTATTGATTATGTGTCTGGAGATAAACTATTGATAAAAATTTCAAATATTTTTGGAGATAATTATGGTGAATTCACTCAAAATGAACCTATATTTTTTCAAATGTTAGAAATGACTCAATCTGATACATTGAATCTTGAAATTCATAATCTTGGTACTAGAGATGTTTCTATTATTGCAGTTTTTTCAGAAGATCCTGAAAATTCTGATACTTTTTCAAATCCCAATTCTACTGTAATGAATATTATATTGCCTCTTGCAATTTCTGGAATTTTATTAATTATTGGATTCATAATTTTGATTATTGGTGTAATAGTAATTCTGATGGATTTGAAAAATAATCAAAACAATAAAAGAAATTATTGAGGATTTATTTCCATCTGACCAAATTTACCTTTAGTCAGGGATACTTCTCCTTTGAACTCATTGGTATATCCATTAGTGATGACTACTATATCTCCAACATTTACTGCTTTAATATCGTCGCCCCACAATGTGAGTTTCATTTGGTCATCTTCAGTTTCACCGTTAGCTATAATTGCGTCACAGACATCAACTGTTCCTCCACTTTTGAGATTAACAGTTCTTGGCTCTCCTTTGCTTTTAACTTCGGCGTTAACGTTAACTCCACTTCGCATTTTTTTTGCTTGTGAAATTGGTATGAATTCTGCCATGTATTTTTGAGTCAATTAAGCACGATTATAAGCTTTCTCAAAAAATTATCCAAACTATGGATCATTTTTCTAATTCATCAAAATAGTAATCGAAAAATATCGGTCAATATACAATTTCTTTGCAGAGGTATCGAAGCCCGGTCAACCGAGAGGGACTCAAGATCCTAAAAATAGGAAATCCCTTCTCTCAGGAGTTCGTGGGTTCAAATCCCACCCTCTGCACCAAATAATATCAAAATTACTAAAACCGAAAACAATGTGAGATTATGCAACAATTGTTTTTACTTTTGTTGTTGAATGTCTAGAAATTTGTTTATGCATTTCTGCCAATTCCTCGTCCTTGAAAGACAGATTACACCTAAAACACTTCCAAACCATCTCGGACATAGTGTAAGTAGGCATAAATTGCTTATAAAGATATTGCATGATTGATCCAATTTATTACAATACATGATCATTGTTTTGAAAAACATGTAATTTTTTTAATTATTTAGATCAGAATGAAATTATTTCATGACTAAATTAAGATCCAAGGGTTTAGAAACAAAAAAAGTGACATATTTTTAGAAAGATGGTTGATATTTTTGAAATTTTTGGGGAATTGTCCTATTTTGGAATTTTTCTTGTATTAATCGGTATTAACGCATCTCCCATCTTAATGCCCCCAAGCTGGATTGTTTTGACATCATTTTACCTTCTTGATCCTACATTGAATGTTGTAGTTCTTGCAATGGTTGGAGCCACAGGAGCCACAATTGGGAGATATTTTCTCAAAAAAATTAGTGGATTATTCAGAAAATTTGTTGGTGATGAACAAAAATCTAATCTTGATATAATTGGCGACTATCTAAATCGGAAAAAATATGGTTATCTTATTGCCTCTTTTCTATTTGGGGCAACTCCTCTTCCAAGTAATGTGTTGTTTATCACTTATGGCTTAATGCGTGCAAAAAGCATGGGAATCTATGTGGGATTCTGGTTTGGACGAACCATCTCATATATTATTATGATTTATTTTGGCCATACCGTATTGACACCATTTTTAGAAATATTTGAAGATAGACTAACTGGAATTCTATTAATTGATGGAATTGGAATTGGCATGATTGTCCTTTTTGCATCAATTAATTGGACAATTTTAATAACTCAAAAAAAATTAAAATTTGTAAAACCAAAAATCTGGAGATTCTAAATGAGCATTCTTGATTTAATAAAAGTTGAAATAAAAAAAAGAATGGAAAATGATCCTGCACATGACTTTGATCATGTCATGAGAGTATACAAAAATGCTCAGAAAATCTGTATGATGGAAAAAGCAAATGAAAAACTTGTTTTGAGTGCTGCATTACTACATGACTTGGTATCTTATCCTAAATCTGATAAACGTTCAAAAATGGCTTCAACAGAAAGTGCAAAAAAATCAAAACTAATTTTAAAAAAATATGATTACACTGTTGATGAAATTACAATTATCTCTGATGCTATTCGCGATCATAGTTTCTCGAAAAATAAAATCCCTGAATCAATAGAAGGAAAAATTCTTCAGGATGCTGATAGATTGGATGCATTGGGTGCAATTGGAATTGCAAGGGTTTTTGCGACTGGTGGGTCACTTAATAGACCATTTTACAACATGAATGATCCTTTTTGCAAGACTAGAATACCTGATGATAACACTTGGACAGTTGATCATTTTTACCAAAAATTACTAAAACTAGAATCTTTAATGAATACAAAATCTGGAAAGATTGAAGCCAAGAAGAGAACTAAAGTGCTTAAAGATTACTTAAAACAACTAAAACAGGAACTTTAGCCATAGTCGACATATCTATCATATCGTGTCTCTACTTCTTTATTCTCGCCTGATATTATCTTCTCATATTCTTCATTTTTTCTAAATTTGATGTATTTGCAAATGTCTGCAAATTCTTCATCTTGAGGATAGGATTCAAAGACAGGCTCAATCATCTTTAGATATTCTAGTGTTTTTTCTCTAAATTCTTCTCTGGTGGGTTTTTTGATTCCCTTCATTCTAAACCAAACAGCAGTCCAACTAGCACCTACTACATGTGGCAATAAATCAAAGGCCCTCTGAATTTCAAAACGTTCGTCGTTTCTCATGATTCTTGAAGAAATCTTGAAGCAGATTTCGCAAAATATGATACTATCATGTCAGCTCCTGCTCTTTTAATTGAATACAAAATTTCCTCTGTGATGTCTTTCTCATTGACGTATCCTGCTTGTGATGCAGCTTTTACTAATGCATATTCCCCAGAAACACTGTATGCTGAAACTGGAACATTGAATCTTCTTCTAGTTTCTGCAATTAGATCTAAATAGGATAAAGCTGGTTTTATCATTACAATATCTACTCCTTCATTGATGTCAGTTTCTACCTCCATCATTGCTTCTCTGGCATTTGTATATGGAACTTGGTAGGTTTTTCTATCTCCGAATTTTGGTGCACATTCAGCAGCATCTCTAAATGGTGAATAAAAATTTGAACGATGTTTGGCAGAGTGTGACATTATTGAAACATCTGTAAAACCTTCATCATCAAGCGCTTTTCTTATTGCAGATACTTGACCATCCATCATAGCTGATGGCGACACTGTGTCTACCCCTGCTTTCGCTTGACTTACTGCTGTCTTTGAAAGCGTATCTAAGCTAATGTCATTATCTATTTTATTTCCTTGAACAATACCACAATGTCCTGTAGATGTAAATTGGCAAAGACAAACGTCTGCCATTATGACTATTTTATCACCATAATTTTCTCTAATCTGAGAAATTGCTTTTTGAACAATTCCATTATCATCAAACGCTGAACTTCCAGATTCATCTTTTTGAGCTGGAATTCCAAATAACATTACTGCGGGAATTCCTAAATCACTAATTGTACCAATTTCATCATTTATGTCATTTAATGGCAATCTTTCAATTTCTGACATTGATTCTACCTTGACTCTCGTCTTGAGATCTTCTTGAACAAATACCGGACAAATGAAATCTTTTGGAGATAATGTGGTTTGTTGCATCAACTCCCTCATTTTTTCAGAAATTCTTAATCTTCTAAGACGTTTTGTGGGAAATGACATATTGAAATTCTCTTTGGGTAAAATATAATCCTAGTCTGCCTGATTCTGTTTTTTATAGTCAAATAATTTGCTTGCCAACTCTACTACGTCTGGTTTACCTTGTTCAGATGCCTTCCTGACGTTGTTCATTGGGGTTGAAACAATACTTTCTACAACTGCTTTTGTTAATTCTTCTATTATTTTGATTTTCTTCTCATCTTTTTCATCTAGCATCTGAAGGGCCTTTTGCAATTCTTTTTCTCTTAAATTCTCTATGTTTTTGAATACATCTTTTACTAATGGTTCTGCATCTAGTCTTTTCATGGAGGCTTCTAATACAGAAACTTCCTCGTTAATTATGTTTTCAACTGTTTTTACTTTATTTAATCTGGCATTCATGTTCTTTTCAACCATTTCAGCTATTTGATCAAGATTCATCAGTTTGACTCCTGCAATGGTGGCCACTTTCTCGTCAACCGTTCTTGGATTTGATAAATCCAAAATCATCATTCCTTCGTTTTTCTCTTTCATGGCTTTTGTAATTCTCTCATTTGTTACAAGAAAATATGGTGCAGTTGTGGCAACAAACAATACATCATAATTGTCAAATCCAGAAAGAACCTCTTCGAATTTAATTGGATTTCCACCCATTGTTTCACAAAAAGTCTCTGACCTTCCGATTGTTCTACTTGTAACATCAAAAGCATAACCCCGTCTTTGTAATGATTTTGCAACTAACGTGGACACTTCACCAGTTCCAATTAACAGAATTTTCTTTGATTTCATTTCATCAATGTTTTCTTCTGCAAGTTTTACTGCCATTGAACCTACAGATATTCCACCAGCTCCAATCCCGCTTGAGTTCCTAATCCTTGTACCCATTCTAATTGCTTTGTCAAATAATGTGTTAAGATGTTGGCCTGATGCCTTTTTCTCTCTTGCAGAAGTAATGGAATTTTTAATTTGACCCAGAATTTGCTCTTCACCTAAAACCATTGAATCCAATCCTGATGTAAGTTTCAACAAGTGATGAAATGCCTCTTGATTCTCTACACACTCTATGTTTTCATTGAATGTGTCTTCTTCAAGCCCTGTAATGGATGCCCAAGTTTTCTTAATTTTATCTAAATCATGTTTTTTTGATTTTCCAAATAATTCTATTCTGTTACATGTTTGAATTATTACACATTCATCCAGTCCTGAATGTTTTTTGAATTGTTCATATGCATTTTCTATATCTTTGATTGTAAATTGTTCTAGAATGTGTATTGGTGAGTTACGAAATGTAACACGTGCATTTATGATATTTTGATTCATTTCCAATTCCTCAATATTGTAATTGCTCGCCTTTCTGCTTTTTTGATCTGACCGTCTTTAATTAACTGATCAATGTCATTATCAGTCATGATAGCACGTAAACACTCTCTTCTTTGAATTTGAGTGGGGATTGTCTCTTTTGCAATTTTTCTCGCGATCTTTTGAATCTTGATTTGAGAAATATCTTCTTTTGAAATACTTTTTCTTAACGTTTCTTCTAATTTTGTTTTTATCTTCTTTGACATTGCAGGACTTTGACCTCCTGTAAAAATTGCAATCTGAACAATATTTTCAAAATCAATTATTGCAGGATTTGAGAAATTACTCCGTTCTGGATTGTCTGAGCTGTAAACTATGATTTTTTTCTTTTTTGCATCATTGATGATTTTTTGATTTATCCCCTTATCATTTGTAGTTGTAATGATCATGTCTGGTTTGAATTTAGAGATAAATTTTGTATCTTTGATTTTTTGTTTTATTAATTTGATTTTTTTAGTTTTCACTAATTTACTAATTTGAGAATTGACAACATCACTAATCATTAGTATATTGCAATTTTGTTTTAGTAGGGAATTGATTCTTTTTTGTGCCTCACTTCCACCTCCAATAACTATGACCGTTTTATCCTGAAGGTCAAGATCAACTATCATCGATCATAGAGGCTCCAGTTTCTATTTATGTATTAAAATTAACGAGTAAAATTCTAGCTACATTTTTAATTGAATGAGCAAGAAGTTGTTCTATTGACTTCTGTGGATGAATCTGATAAAGAACTTTTGAATGAAATTCAATGGACTTTTCCTCTTGTAACGAGACCTTTTGACGTCATTGCAAAAAAATTCAATACTACTCCTGAATTAATAAAAGAACGACTAAACCAACTAAAGGAGACTGGAGTATTAAGACAACTTAGTGCTATTTTTGACACAAGAAAACTTGGATACACAAGTTCACTTGTTGCAATGGAGATTGAAGGTGATAAATTAGAATATGTTGCAAATCAAATTAATCGTCATCCTGGTGTTAGTCATAATTATGAACGAGATCATCAGTTTAATCTTTGGTTTACTTTAGCTGTTCCTCCTGGTTCTGATTTGAAAGAAGAACTTGAAAAATTCAATGTTCTAAAAGGAATAAAAAAAGTGAGAATGCTTCCAACTTTACAACTCTTCAAAATAGGTGTAAAGCTTGACATGGTGGATGACAAAAAACATGAAGTTGCTCCTACTGAAAAGAAAAAAGAAATCAAGAATATTAAATTTGAAGCTACAGAAGAAGACAAAAACTTTATCCGTGAATTACAAAAAGATATGGAAATAATTGATGAACCATTTGTAAAGGCTGCAAACAATCTTGGAATTACTGAAAATGAATTGTTTGAAAAAATGAAACATTATGAGGATATTGGAGTGATGAGAAGATTTGCTGCAATCTTAAGACATAGGCAAGTTGGGTTTACTGCAAATGGTATGATCGTTTGGAAAGTACCTGAAGACCGAATTGCAAAAGTTGGAGAAACATTAGGCTCATTTCCTCAAGTAAGTCATTGTTATGAAAGACCTACGTATGCTGATTGGCCTTACAATGTATTTTCAATGATTCATTGCAAAACCCATGATGAGGCAAATGAAATGGCAAAAACAATACAAGAACAAATTCATGTTGATGATTACAAAATTCTTTTCAGTTCCCGTGAATTCAAAAAAACACGAGTTGAATATTTTGTAGAGAATTCCTTTACTTTGGAAGAAACAATTCCTGTATCTTAAAACTCATTTTCATCATGTCCTACGACATGAACTGTACAAAAATATTGGTCATTCATGTTGCAATAGTACAGCGAGTCTTCTCCGCATGCATTACATGGTGGCTTTTCATCGTGTTGGGATAGCTTTGTGTGATATACTTTGCTTCTATTACTAATGTTGGAATCTTTGTAAATTCTTGTCAGATTCGTATAGTATTCCATTTCGCCTGGATTTAATGGAATTTCATTTTTTATCTTTTTAACAATTGATTCCCATTTTTTATACTCTCCAATTTTGGCAAGTTTCATTCTCTCAATTACTTCTAAAGTTTTTTCAGAATCAATTGGAATGTCCATTTGCAAATTAATTTACTTGAGGTGTTGCTTTTAATTCGTATTCAGGCCACGTATTATACAAATCATCTATTTCTTTCATGTCTGATGAATTAAGATACTTTCCATCTGAAATTCCTGCAAACATCTCAATCTCTTCTTCACTTACAACTGTGGGTAAAACAGACGCAATCTTATTCTTTGTTAAGATAAATTTGATTGAAAATTCTGTAATGTTTAGTCCATTACGTTCTGCAATTGGTCTGAACTGCTCAACTTTTTCTAGTGCAGATTTTCTCCATTCTGCTTTTCTATCTTTTCTATGATCATTACTTGGAATTACTGTATCTGCTTTTACTTTGCCTGTTAAAATTCCTGATGCGTCTGGTACTCTGACTAGAATTCCTACATTTTGTTTTTCTGCCTTTGCAATTAGCTCATTTCCTGGAGTTTGTTCTAAAATATTGTAAACTGTTTGTATTGATGACACGCTTTCTCTATCCATTGCTTCTAGTCCTTCTTGTGTCCATCCAATTGCTGGACCTAATGCAACTTGTACTGCTCTAATCTTTCCCTCTTTGATTAGTTCATCCATTGTATCAAATGTTTCATCATTTCTAATGTGTTTTAACTTTGGATTGTGTAGTCCTAAAGAATCCAGATGATCTGTTTGTAGTCTTTCTAAACATGCATCAAGTGCCTTTCTTGTGTATTCTGGACTATAGTTTTGTGGTAATTCTGTGTGTCCAATTTGCTCTACATTTGAAAAATCATAACCATATTTTGTTGAGATAACTATTTCATCTCGCATTCCTTTGAAAACTTCTCCAATTAATTTCTCACTTTTTCCTTTACCGTACATGTCTGCGGTTTCAAAATAATTAATTCCCAAATCATATGCTTTTTTTAGCATTTTTTTAGCTTCATCTTCTTCAATTTTTTTACCCCACCAATCAAGTGCAATACTCCATGCTCCAAATCCTATCTCTGAAACTTCGATCCCACTTTTGCCTAATTTTTTGTATTTCATGCTAATTCACTTGATTTAAGAGACATTTCAAATTTATTCATTTATGTTTATCCGAGATTTACACTCCTGATATTGAGATTTTTTAAAGGTCTTAGCCTAGGCTTGTAATTAGAGGCACAATATCCTTTTTGACACACACAATCATTGGAATGTCATTTTTAACATATGATGAGACTTCTGTTTCCCTCAAATCCATAATTAGATCTTGAAAGTCCCTGATATTGTCTACTTCAAATGCTAACATGAAATCTTCATCATGTATTCCAAAAGAGTATGTTGTATTGAGTACTACTTGGGGGTATTTCTTACTAACTTCAATATGTTCATCCATAATTTTTTGCCTTTTATCTTGAGGGAGTAAATACCATTCTCTAGTTTTAGTAAATGGATAAACAATAACGTGTTTTTTTGGTTCCATTCCAGTTAGAAATCCGTGCTCTTTTCTTGCTCCTTCTACATAAATAGATGGTCTTGTGCATGAGAGATAAGTCATTGATGGGATGATGTATTTTCCAAATACTGTCTTGTATAATTTTTCAATTACTGTCTGAATTTCCTCAACTGATTTTGCAGCAAACCAAAACAAAAAGTCAGTATCATCTCTTAATCCTAAATTTGAATAAGATCTAAACATTATTCCTGAATTGTTCAAAATATTTTCTACTTCTTTTGCAGATTCTTCTTTTGCTAAATCTGCCATCCATCTCCATTTTGGGTCGATTTTAAAAAATGAGAAATTAAAATAATATTGCTCGCTTGTTTCTGACATGTTTAATCCAATTTTGAAACCCTATTTAAATAAAAAACTAGATTCTCTATTCTAGAATCACAATTATTTTTTCTTGTGATTTGTGACCTGATTTTATTTGAACTAGACTTGTTGATACCCCAAAATGTTTTGCAATTTTTTTGATGATCTCTTTATTTGCCTTTCCCTTGAGTGGTTTTGATTTTACTCCAATATTGATTTGATTATCTTTAATTTCTAAATATTCTTTAGAAAATTCTACTTGAACTTTGTAAATCAATAGTTTTTGAAAGTATTCTCTGTTTAAATTTGATTAGGCTGTTTGCTCTAATACCCAATCGTACCCTTCTGCTTCTAGTTTATCCGCCAGAGATGCATCACCTGTTTTCAACACTTGTCCTCTTGCAAACACATGTACAAAATCTAATTTATCTAAGAATTTGAGAATTCTTGCATAGTGTGTAATTACAATTACTGTTGCATCTTTCCCAGAAACTTGACTAATTGCTTTTGCCACTGCTTGAACTGCGTCAATATCCAATCCTGAATCTGGCTCATCTAGAATTGAAATTTTTGGTTTTAGAACTGCCATCTGTAAGACTTCTGCCCTTTTTTTCTCTCCTCCTGAAAATCCTTCATTAAGATATCTTGAAAGGAATTCCTCTTTTAATCCCACTTTTTCCAAGTTCTCTTTAAGATATTTTTGGAATTCTCTTACGGTGATGAAAACTTCTCTATCGTCACCTTCCAATGCTTTGCTCAAAGAGTTGTATGCAGTTCTAAGAAAGTGAGAAAATCCTACACCTGCTACTTCTGTTGGATATTGAAATCCTAAGAACAATCCTTTCTTTGCTCTTTCATCTGCAGTTAAATCTAAAATGCTCTCACCATCTAACAAAATATCCCCTTTAGTTACTTCGTATTTTGGATGTGCAAGTAATGTGTATGCTAATGTACTTTTTCCAGAACCATTTGGTCCCATGATGGCATGTACTTCCCCCGGTCCTGTTTTTAGATTGACTCCCTTGAGAATCTCTTTACCTTCTCTTGTTACATGAAGATCTTTGATTTCTAATACTGCCATGTTGCGCTTTGTCTTGTTTCTCTATATAATACCGACGAAATTTAGCTAATCCTAACGGATTTTTTTGATAATAAAATGAAAAGAAGGGGAGGGGTTAATTTTTGGCCAGAGATGGTCTCAAAGTAATTTTGAGTTTGTAGCTCGTTAGAATCTCTTTACATCTATTTCTGATAGTTACTTCTGTAACTCCTGCAATACTTGAAACGTCTCTTTGTAGAACATTTTGACCAAGTAATACTGATGCTACATACAGATATGCTGCTGCAATTCCATTTGGAGCTTTTCCATCTGCAATGCTACTATCTTTGGTTTTTTCTGCAATTTCCAAGGCTAGTCTTTCGACTCTGACCTCAGTTTGTGTCATGTTTGCTATCTTTGAGATGTATTTGTCCATGGTTACAACTGGGGCTGTTAATTGCCCCATTTCCATTACCATGGTCCTATAGTATCTTGCTGCAAGTTTTGTTTTTGATTTAACATCTTTTGGTGGACAAATTCCGCGACAAATTTCTTCTAGTGATCTTACTACGTCACATTGTTTACATGCCATGTAAATTGTAGCTGCAGTAATACTTACTACTGATTTTCCTTTCACATCAACATGTCCGTCCAAGTTTCTGTATATCATAGAAGCTGTTTCCAAAACATTTTTTGAAAGACCAATACTATCACATGTTTCACCCATTTTTGTTAAAACATTTGCAAGTCGTCTCTCTTTTGGAGTGGAAACTCTAACTCTTTGTTGCCATTTTCTGAGATTGTGCATTTGATTTGCAACTTCGTGGTTGATTGTTTTTCCGCTAAAGTCTTTTGCACTGATAGAAATCTCAGTTGTTATTCCCAAATCATGTTGGGAATAAGTTGTTTGTCCTGTTGCTCTTGCAAGCTTCATTTTGTCTTCGAAGTTTGAGCTTACTGTTTCTGGACCATAATCTGCAATCTGATCATCGACTACTACACCGCAACCAGAACAGATGATTTCGCCATTCTGCATATCATCTACTAATGTAGCTTGACATTCAGGACAGCTTTGTTTTTCTAATATGTTCATTTTTTTCTTCTCCTAAATTTTTTCTTTGAATTGTCAGGAGAATATTCCGTTGCGAAAACACTTTTGCCAATGTATTTTTTGATGTTGTTTGTCATTGAAGTAGCAGATGCAAATGGTCTACTTACTGGACCAATCAATTCCATTACTTTTGCAACTCTAGTTCCCTTCTCGTCACAGAGTATTTGTCCTTCAACTAATTCTTTAGATAGTTGAATGATTACCCTGCCACTACCGGCTAGGTGCATTATTTCGCCTACCTCCTGCAATTAAAAATAGTAATCATGATATTCTTTTCATAGACTTCTGTCAACTTTACTTTAGCTAAGAGCTAGATTTGATTTTATTTTGATTGCTTGCTTCTTTTAGATACTAGTTTTTCTGAAATTTTGTTAAGAATTTTTGTCTTGGAGGATCCTTTTGGTAAAATAACATATCCTGACCTAACAAATGGTCTTTTGGGGAATCTTACTTTGTCATCTGACTCTGTTATTTCAAATCCGGCGGCAGTTGTGGCATCCATTAGTTCTTTTAATGACGGATCAAAAACACATTTTTCTAATCCAACACGTCTACCTTTAGATTTTTTTAAATTCTTGTTGAAATAATCCAACCAGATTACGACATGTTCGTAATCTTTCATTTTATTCCTTTAGTAAAATTGCGTTAACTATTCCTGTTTGTCCTGGTTTTGAAACTACTCTGCACTTTCCTTCTTGTGTTTCTAGTATTGCACCTTTAGTAATGATACCACGTCTTTTGTAATCGTTGTTAGTAGCATTCTCTAAAACTTTGAGAATTTTTGTCTTCTTTACTTTTACATCGCCTGTCGCTAAATTAACAAAATCAATTGATTTTAAAGCTGTTTTTTTATTGTTTCCACGAATTCTTCTTGTTACTGTGACTTGAGCTCCGTTGATAGGTTCATTAGGATATCTATCAGTTTCGTATTTTCTTCTAATTCTAAGTGGGTGTCTTCTTCCACCAGTTGTTTTACTGGTTGCTAAATTTTCTACGGATTTTCTCACGAAAACTTGTCTGAATTACTCTAATTTATACAAAACGCAAAAAGTTAGCCTTGAGTGAAACATCTACTAGTTTGACTCTGAAATGATTTGAGGTGTGGGAGTTACTTTTCTTGTACTTGCTGTTTTTCTGATTTTGGAGAATAGTCTTTGCTTTAGATTATCGACATCTCCTTGAATTCCAAAATACTTTTTGAATTTTTCAGTAGTTGTGTAAATTTTCATTCTTCCAACATTTTCATGAGTAATGTAATCTAATTGCCTCAACTCCTTCAAATGTGCATACACTCCAGATCCTCTTGTTTCTACAAGTAGTTTAGATGAAATTGGCTGTTCATATGCAATGTAAGATAATGTCTTTAATGTTGCATTTGGAAGAACTGGCTTTGATGCATATTTTTTCACAGTTGCACTGTATTCTGGTTTTAACTGAAATACATAAGAGCCATCTGGAAGAATTACAATTTCAAGAGCTTTGAATGCATTCTTTGTCTTTTTCATAATGTTGTTGAGTAAATCTAGCGTTTTTGTCCTAGATTCTGTGCCTGAGGCTCTGATTATCTCTTCTATTCTAAGCGGTCTTCCTGCTGAATAAAGTGCTGCCTCGATTCTTGCAGTTGCTTCATCTAAATTTTCTATTCTGGCCAATTATTTATTTCTCCTTGAAAATATAGTTAAAGAAATCTTTTCTTCATTTTTGATCAATTTGTTAATTCTTCTTTTATCTTGATAATCTTGATGTCGTCATCAATTTGCTCAAGATCTACTTTTTGATCTCTTGCTAAAAATAATATTGCAAAGAAGCATCTGATTGAATCTACCTGATCCAAATCTGAAACGATCTCTTGAAGTAATCCAAAACCTGTAACTGAAATTTTTTTCATTACCAAATCTTCATATTTTCCTATGATGCTTTCAAGTGAAATAAAGTACTCTTGAAAGTCTGGTGCAGCAATGGGTTCTATTTCCACATGCCTATTCCTTCTTGATTGTGGGTTTGCAATTGTTCCGATAAGATTCTGCAATAATCCTAACAAGTCATCTAACGAAACTGGATATGTGGACTCGTGTCTGTATGGAATATCAATTAATTCAATATCTACATCTGTTCTTTGATGCATTGGTTTTTTCTCCATTGCTGCTTTTTGTAAAGCAAAAATACTTTCTACTTTCATTCTGTAAATTAGAGAAGAAGACAGAGCTGCCATTCCCGCTACTTTGAGATCTTTCTTACCTGTTTTTTCAAGAATTTTTATTAATAAATTTAAAATTTGAATAAGATCAATTTCCCATACGTCTTTTTTTACAACTGATGTGGGGCTAAATAGAATATTCACTGGCTCTTGAGATATGCTATTGGGGATAGATGCCTCATTCACACGATAACTCGCTCTTTATTCAATAATATCTAAGGGCTCTATTTTTTTCTCACTTCCAGTCAACTCTTATATTGTTAAGACAAAAAATCCCATTATGAAATCTGCCAGAATTCCAGGTCCTAATGAGCCTCTTACCATATCTGAATCTGAAAACCCAAAACCTCAAGGAGCACAGGTTCTGCTTAAAGTAAAGTCTGAAGGTGTATGTCATAGTGATTTACACTTGTGGGAGGGGGGATATGATCTTGGAGATGGTCAATTTTTGAAAGTTACAGACAGAGGGGTAAAATATCCTGTTACCCCTGGACATGAAATTGTTGGAACTGTTGAAGAGATTGGAGAAAATGTTTCTAATGTCTCAATAGGTGATGATGTTCTAGTTTTTCCTTGGATGGGGTGTGGTGAATGTCCTGCATGCAAAGTGGGAAATGAAAATTTATGTGATGCTCCAAAATCTATGGGCCTTTTCCAAAATGGTGGTTATTCTGATTATACTTTAATTCCAGATTCTAAATATTTGGCAAAACTTGACGGTGTTGATCCTGATGCTGCAACTTCTCTTGCTTGCTCTGGACTTACTGCTTACAACTCTGTCAAAAAAGCAAATGCTACGTCCCCCGAGTTTTTGGTGATAATTGGAGCTGGTGGATTAGGATTAATGGCAATACAGATTGCCAAAGCCATTACAAATGCAAAAATAATTTGCGTTGATAACGATGACAAAAAATTTGATACTGCAAAAAAGATGGGTGCTGATTATGTTGTAAATACTAATGTCACTGGTTCTATTTCTTCTGGATCTGGAAGTCCTATCGATAAAATAATTTCTATTTGTAACGGTAAAGGTGCTGACAGTGTTATTGATTTTGTAAATGCTCCTCCAACTGTCAAGGTAGGACTGGGGGTTTTACGAAAAAGAGGAAATCTTATACTAGTCGGTCTCTTTGGCGGTTCTTTTGAAATTTCTCTTGTAACTGTTCCACTAAAATCAATTACAATTCAAGGTGCTTATACTGGAAACTTTACTGATATGGTTGAACTTCTTGGACTTGCAAGAAAAGGCGTACTCAATCCTGTAATCTCAAAACGATATTCCCTTGATGAGGCAAATACTGCATTAGAAGATCTCAAAGCACGAAAAATTATTGGCCGTGCTGTAATTAATCCATAGTTTGAATAAATACTACAAAATCTTATAAAATAAAAAACTTGGATATTGATATTGGACCCAAAAGTTAATTGTGAAATTGCACTTACTCATCTAAAAAATAAACAATTCATTACTGCCTATAACTTATTTCTTGATCAGGCTGAATCATTAAAAAAATCGAAACATTTGAAATCTGCATTATTGTATATGTTGGCATCTGAATGTAAAAAGAGACAAGGAAAAGAATCTGAAAATGAAATTAAAGAAGCAAGTGAATTGTTTTTAAAATATTCTAATTTGAAAAACTCAATAAATGTGAAGGGTGCATTACTTTGCGCTTCAAAATGTTTCTTGATATTGGGCGAATTTGATAAAGCAAAAAACGCATATCAAAAAGCAAAAATTATTCTTCCATCCAAAATTCAAGTTACTAGACCTATTGTCATTATTGATGATAGTAAAGCAATTGCGATGAAATTACAAAATTATGTTGAAAAATTAGGTTATTCAGAAGTTCGTATTTTTGAAAATGGAAAAGATGCAGTTAAAGGATGCAAGAAACTTACTTCTGAAAATAAAAAACCTGTCGTTCTTCTTGATATGGGACTTCCTGATCTAGAAGGTGATGTTGTTGCTACAAAATTACTAAAAGATGATCTTAGTTTGCAAATAATTGTGATAACTGCTGATGAAAAAACTACTTCTCGTGTCAACAAAACAATTAGTACGGGTGTTTCTGCATTTATTCAAAAGCCATTTACTCTTGATGAACTTAAAAAATCAATTGATATTGCTGAATCTGAATATTCTATCTTGGAATAACAGAATACGTTTAACGTCTTTATTATTTACAAATTAAACGATAATCAAATTCTTTTTTGAATTTTAACTCAACAATTACATTTACTTTTTCCAAATTTTGGGTTACAAATTTTACAATCCAACAAACACTTGTTTTCAGGACAATATCCACAAAATTGCTTTTTTGACAATAATCACATTATAATGATGATGTATTTTAGGAATTCTAGAGTAATAGTAAAGACATGTTCAAAATATTAACATCTTTGATATCTACTTCGTTTATTCTATAATCAATTAATTCTTCGGAGAATTTCTCTACAATTTTTTGTGAAGTATTTGATTTTTCAGAATTTACTTGAATGATTACTAGCATGTTCCATTCCCCATCCATGTTTGCAACCATTAGATAATTGTCTAATTTTATTATGAATTCTTTGATAGAATCTTTTACTGCTTCTAATGATTTTGATGGTTTTAATTTCATTAATACAACTTGGTATTCGTTAATTCCAGAAACATCCGTTAATACTGCTTTGTATCCTTTTATGATGCCACTTTTCTCTAGTCTCTCAATTCTTTTTCTAATGGTTCTATCTGAAACATCATGTCCTGATTTTTTTAACTCTGATGCAATCTCCTTTGAAGGGGTCCTTGCATTATTATTGAGAATCTCGATAATTTTTTGATCAACTTTGTCTAAATTTGACCATGCATCTTCGCTCATATTCGACAAAAGTTCTAATGCCTTTTGAATTTTTGGTTGATATTTTACAACACATCAAGAATTTGTGACTCTATTCCTCTAAAATCCAACCTGTCTCTAACACATCTATGTCTTTGTCTTCTCCAATTCCTGAGGCAAATCTCCAAATGAATTGCTCTTCTGTATTCATTTTTTCTTTAATCTTTAGAAGTGATTCGATTTCAGAATTTAGATTTTTATCTGCATTTCCATGTTCTTTACAAAACTTACATTTTTGATCTAATGAAATTGGGTCTGTCTCAATTAGTGGATATGCTCTGCATGCCATTGGTCTGTCATCGTAAATTTTACAAGGAAATCCACCGTGTGGTGATTTCTCTTCACTCTTTGTATCTAAGAAAGGGCAAGTATTGCCATTTTTTTCTATGCCCATCATTTGATATGCTAGAATCTTTGGTTGAATTGAATTTTTATTCTCCGAGGTTCCAATTCTAGGAATTATTTTTACGTTTAATCTAATGTTTTTTGCTAACTTTTCAATCCTTTCTTTTTCTTCAGGAATTATTAAAACTCCGATTTTGCCATATTTTTTGCTTGGATAATATTCCCGTTCAATACAACACTGTGAACATTCTTCAACGCATCTAAATTTCACATATTTTTTCCATCATGATGAATAAAATCTCTTACGAATGCTACTTTTGTGTATTTTTACACTCAAAAATCCTACCAGTTATATGCTCAAATTGTTAATGTATACTATGGGAAAGCGCCAAGTAAAAAATGAAAGTGCCCTAAAAGAAATACGTCTTCCAGAAGAAGGTGAAATTTTTGGTCGTGTATTGAAAATGCTTGGTGGTGAAAACGTCATGGTAAAATGTGCTGACAATATTACTAGACGTGGTAGAATTAGAGGAAAATTAAAGAGAAGAGTTTGGATCCGTGATAACGATATTGTAATTATTGCTCCGTGGGATTTTAAAGATAATGAACGCGGTGATATTATTTGGAGGTTTACACTTCCCCAAGTAGAATGGTTGAAAGAAAATAATCATATCCCTAAAGATTTCTAGTCTCTATAGTTTGAACTATTCTGATGATTGGTTAATATAGCGAACAAGTTTTTTTAATATCAAATGGAACAAGGCACAGTAAAGTGGTTTAACCGTACTAAGGGCTTTGGTTTTATTGAAAGAGAAGGTGGAGACGATCTATTTGTTCACAAATCAGATGTTGACGGATTCA
>JBHHVV010000029.1:0-18892 GCA_046754445.1 Candidatus Nitrosopumilus sp. | reverse complement strand
TTAACAAGAGTTTGTAATGCTTCAAGTTTTGGCTTTAGTTCTTCAGGTTCCTTGTCTAATACTTCTTTGACTTCTTTAACTGCATCAGTTATTTTGATACCCTGTTCCTGAGAAATTTTGTCTTTTAGATCATGGTTAACTAATTTTTCTGTGGTGTAAATGTAGCTCTCTGCTTCATTCTTTAGATCAATTTTTTCTTTCTTCTTTTTGTCCTCATCAGAGAATTTTTCTGCATCTTCTTTTAATTTTTCAATTTCTTCTTTAGATAATTTTGATGTAGATTCAATGGTAATTTTTGCCTCCTTTTGTGTTCCAAGATCTTTTGCTGTGACATTGATAATTCCATTTGCATCAATGTCAAATTTTACTTCAATTTGAGGAACACCTCGTGGTGCTGGAGGTAAATCAGTAAGATTAAAGCTTCCCAAAGAAACATTATCAGTTGCCATTGGTCGTTCACCTTGAACAACATGAATTGTTACTGCCGTTTGATTATCAGCTGCAGTTGTGAAAACTTTACCTTTTGAAGTTGGAATTGTAGTATTTCTTTCAATTAATGGTTCTCTTACTCCTCCCAATGTTTCAATTCCCAAGGTTAGAGGTGTAACATCTAACAAAACTATATCACTGGTTACATCTCCTGCAATAATTCCTGCCTGAATTGCAGCACCCATTGCTACTGCCTCCATTGGATCAACTCCAGACTCAGACTCTTTGCCAATAACTTCACTAACAAATTTTTTGACTAGTGGAATTCTTGTTGGTCCTCCGACCATGACAATTTTGTTAATATCAGAATTGGAGAGTTTTGCATCTTCTAATGCTTTCAAAATAGAAGGCTTACATCTATCTACAATTGGTCCAATTAATTCATCTAATTTGGCTCTGGTTAATCTTAATTCAAGATTTTTAGCACCTGTGGATGCATCATGTGAAATGAATGGTAAATTAACATCTGTTTCCATTACAGTTGACAATTCGATTTTAGCTTTTTCAGCAGCTTCTCTGATTCTTGTCATTGCAGTTGTATCTGCAGAAAGATCAACTCCTTCTTTTTTCTTGAATTCATCTACAATGAAATCAATTAGAACTTTATCCATATCTGTTCCGCCTAACTGAGTATCACCAGATGTACTCATCACTTCAAATACACCTCCACCCATTTCCATTATTGTTACATCAAGTGTACCTCCACCAAAATCAAATACAAGAATTTTCATATCTTCTTTCGCTTTATCTAATCCAAATGCCAATGATGCTGCTGTTGGTTCATTGATAATTCTAACTACATCAAGTCCAGCAATTGTTCCAGCATCTTTAGTCGCTTGACGTTGATTATCATCAAAATATGCAGGAACTGTAATTACAGCTTTTTCCACAGTTTCTCCAACAAACGCTTCTGCATCTTTTTTAATTTTTTGTAGAATGAATGCAGAAATTTGTTGTGGTTTGTATTCTTTATCTAAAATTTTAAAAGTATGATTCGAACCCATTTTTCTTTTTGCTGCAACTATAGTGTTATCAGGGTTTGTCACAGCTTGTCTTCTTGCTGGTTCACCAACCAAAAGTTCGCCTTCTTTAGAGAATGCCACTACTGATGGAAATGCCTTTCCTCCTACTGTTGCACCTTCTGCAGCAGGAATAATTGTTGGTTTTCCACCCATTACTACTGCAGCCGCAGAGTTACTTGTTCCTAAGTCAATTCCTATAACTTTAGCCATTTTTTATCATCCTTTTTTTGAAATTTCTACTAGTGTAGGTCTTATAACCCTCTCATGAGAAATATATCCTTTCCTGATCTCCTTTGTAATAGTACCATCATCTAAATCTGAATCTGAAATTATTGATATGGCTTCATGGAAGTTTGGATTAAAAATTTCTCCTAAAGCATCAATTGGCTGAACATGATATTTACTCAATAGTGAATCCATATTTTTTAAAATAGAGTCTAGTCCATCAGAATTTACTTTACTTTCAGAAAGAACTTCTTTTGCCCTTACAAAATCATCATAAATCTTTAGAAAATCTAATACAAATTCGTCTATTTTAGAATTAACACCTTTCTCAATATCTGATTTAGTTTTTCTATTAAGATTATCAAAATCTGCTAAAACGTGTTTTAGTTTCTCTTCATATTCAGATGTTTTGTTTTTTTCTAAATCTAATAATTTTGATAATTCTTCAGTATTTATTAATGAAGAGTCTGATTCTTTAGGAATGTCATCAATTTCTACATCATTATCTGAAATGACATTTACTGGAATTTCATCAGAATCATTTTCACCGGACAATTCAAACAGAATAATTATTTAGCTAATTTATACTATTATTGAATCGTTTCGCATAAAGGATTAGCTTTTACAATTATTAATTCTGAACCTTGTTTAGTTTTTTCAATATTTTCAAAATCATTTTTTGAACATGCTACAACTATAGTGGTTTTATCACTATGGAAAAGATCAAAATTTGGATCTTCATAAGCTTCAACATCACCAATATAATCTCGTAATCTTGAAGTCAAATTTTGAAGCATTTCAATTTTATCACCACGCATTGCATGTTGATCGAGAGTCCATGATAATGCAATTTTTGTTCTGCTTGCTTTCAAATCATTTTTCTTTAATGTTGCACGAATTTCATCAATTAATCGTTTAATGTAACCATCAATTCCTTTTACGCTTCCATTAATTAGATACATGAGAGTGTTTGCACCTTCAAAAGATGAACCTAATGATTTGAGATCAAAGAGGCCACTTACCATATTATCAAGAAAAATCTCTTGAAAATTATCTGAGGATAGATCATTTTTTGTTACATCATCTTGTGCGTACTTACAAACTTCTAAAACACTACACAAACTAGAAAATCTAGAAAGAATGTTTATGGCATGAAAATGTTCTGAAGATGAAATAGCAACAAATTTTTTCTCCTTTTTACCTACAGTAAGTAAGTCAGATAATTTGGAATCTTCTTTTCCATTAAATGATCCAATAATCTTGGGTTGTTCATTAAGATCTTCTAATGGATAATAAAAATATGAAATCTGTTTTCCAGCCTCAAGACCGGTTACATGTTCAAGTAATGAAATATTTTCATTATTGCCACCAAATCCTGTTGGAAGTGTAAAAACAACAGAACTATTTTTCTTTAATGATGTTACTGCATCCTTAAATTTTGAATGAACTTCAGTTTTGATATCTTGTCCTGTTTTTCTGATTCTAGGAGTAAAGAAAAGATATTGAGCTTTGGAAATTGCTACATCGATTGGCTCCATAGCCAATAGAGGTTCATCCTCTTTTAGCGAGGATACATTTGGATAAGTTTTAGCGATTTCTGCTTTGAGAGAAATTGCTGATGGTGTTGATTCATCGATTATGTATACATCTGCACCTTTGATTGCCATCTGAGATGCAATAGCATAACCTTCAGTACTAAGACCATATACGACAACTTTTACTCCCCCCATTACACTTAGAGCTGGTAATAGACTAAGAAAAACTTATTGAACTAACTACAATTATGAGAATTACTTGAAAATATGGATAGATATTCTCACCCCAAAACAATTATTGTTCACTGAACCAATAATTGAAAAATTAGGAAAAAAACACGATATTTTATGTACGTCAAGAGCATATCATGAAGTTTCAAAATTAGCAAAAATACGTAATTTTGACCTTATTTTTGTAGGAAAACATGGTGGAGGAGACAAAAAAACCAAATTGAAGGCCAGTATTGATAGGATGGAGAAACTTTCTAGAAAAATAGAGAGATTTTCACCAGATATTACAATTAGTTATTGTTCTCCAGAAGCTGCTAGAATTTCATTTGGATTAGGAATAAAACACATAGCATTTTGTGACTCACCTCACGCAAATGCAGTAATGAGATTAACACTACCATTAATTCAAAAATTATTAATTCCTAGTGTAATACCTAAAAAAGAATTTTCAAAGTATGGAATTGATGAAAAGAACATTATACCATATAGAGCAATTGATGCTGTTGTCACAATTAAAAGAGAAATAAACCAAAACAAAGAATTACCGTTTAAGAGGAATAATAGAAAAAATATTTTGATTAGAATAGAAGAGGAAGAAGCATCATATGCTTCAAAATCAAGTAAAAGTATTCCTATCATCAAACAAGTGATAAAAGATCACAGTACTGAAAATATTGTAATTTTATGTAGATACACCAAACAAATTCAAAACATTCAAAAAATAATTGGTAATAAAGCAAAAATAGTAAAAATGACATATGATGGAAAACATTTGTTAAACAATACTGATATTTTTATTGGATCTGGTGGTACAATGACTGCTGAATCAGCATTAATGGGCATTCCAACAATCTCATATAATGCAGTTCCAAATATCATAGAAAATTTCTTGGTAAAAAAATATCTAGTAAAAAGGGAAATTAATCCAAATAAAATTTCTAATTACATAAAGAAAGTTTTAGATTCGCCAGATAATGTTAATCAAAAAAGAGCAAAAAAAATTGTTGAAGGAATGGAAAATCCAATACAGAAATTAGTTAAAGTAATCAAAGAATGATTTCAGTATTTTGAGCTAAAATCAATTAAAAAGTTCATTAAGGGAATGAGAGTGTTCGATTTAGCAGCCCGGTAGTGTAGCGGTCAAGCATAGAGGCCTTTGAAGCCTTTGACCCCAGTTCGAGTCTGGGCCGGGCTACCTTTTTTAAAAAAGAATGATCTGTAACACGAATATAATATAGGCCGTTTTTCTGAAATTAGGCATAATGACAGATATCATACTAGGAATGGGAGAGGTAGGAGAGACCCTTTTTGATTTACTTGATGATAGAGGTTTTGATTGTATAGGAATTGATATTGATGATTCAAAATGTAAAAACTATTCTAAAGAAACTGTCATCGAAAATCCAGAATATCTTCATGTTTGTCTTCCAGGAGAATTAACAGGATTTGTTGAAATCACTTTAAATTGGATTAATAAGATTGAAGGGTTGAAAGCGGTTTTAATTCATTCAACGGTAAAACCTGGAACAACAAAAAATATTCAAGAAAAATCAAAAACGTCAATTTTATTTTCACCAGTACGTGGAGTGCATAGAAGATTTTTAGATGATATAAAAAAATATACAAAATTCATTTCATCTGATGATAAACAAATTAATCAAAAAATAAAATTAGATTTAGAAAATAGATTTGAGAAAATAGATTGGATGTCTACTACGAAAACTGCAGAATTAGCAAAAATATTAGTTGATACAACATACTATGGATGGTTAATTAATTATGCACAGATTACAAAAATGATTTGTGAGAAAGAAGGAATTGATTTTGATGAGATGTGGAAATTTGCAGATGAAATTCATGAAAATTTAGGAAATAGACCAAAAATGTATCCAGGAATTATCGGTGGACATTGTCTTGACAGTAATGAAATCTTATTCATCAAAACCCAAATTGGTATGCGGCCAATCACAATTGGTGAATATGTTGAAAATGATTATCAAAATGATGTGCTTTCATATGATCCAATTAAGAAAAAATCAATATTTGATAAGGTCACAGCAAAATGGAAAAGACAGTTTTCAGGAAAAATGGTATCACTGACAACAAGAACAAATCGTTCCATTACAACTACTGATGAACATGTCATGATTGTATCTGATTCTCTATCTGAAAAATTTGCAAAAGACATCAAAGTAGATGATAATATTCCTTTTATTGCAGATCTTCCAGATATAGATACTAAACAGTCTTTTAATTTTGAATTGACTAACTGGAGATTTAGGTTTAATATGCCAAAATCAATCTCGATTACTTCTGATTTTTGCAGATTACTTGGTTATTATGTATCTGAAGGTTCTGTAAGTAACTATGGGAAAGGGTATTCTACAAGATTCTCATTTAACAAAAATGAGCTAAAGTATATCTCTGATGTGTGTAAAATTTTAGAACATTTAGGATTAAACTATTACAAAACCACACAAAAGAATGTAACACATATTGGAATAAAATCAACTCCATTTTCATTATTTATATCCGATACATTAGGATGTGGTAGGGAGTCTCATTCTAAATGTCTCCCAGAGTTTATCTTTTTTGTATCAAGAGAGATGAAAGAACAGTTTGTGAGTGGATATTTCAGGGGAGATGGTTCATTTATGTCCTCATTAGGTTTGGTACAGGTTGGAACTGTATCTAAGGTATTAGCAGCTGGATTGGATTTATTGTTATTATCTATGGGTTATGTAATGACATTAGATAATGTAATTCATTCACCAAGCGTTATAGAAGGACGTATTATAACTGGTAAAATGCTGTATACACTGGCATCAAAAAAAGAAATTCAATATAACAAACTTGCTTCAATATCCGGATTTACAAAATATCAGATACACAGACAACATATCAAAAATCTATGGCATATGGTAAATGAAAATCTTTACATGATCAAAATAACTAAAACTATCCACGAGAAAAAGTGTCAAGATGTATATTCAATAGATACAAAAAATCATCTTTTTGTTTCGACAGGTGGAAGACTGATTCATAATTGCGTTATTCCAAACTTAAATTTGGTTGAATATGAAAATTTAGAGATTGTAAAAAAAATCAATGAATTATATGAAAAATTTAAAGAATAAGTCCTATTGCTAAAAATCTAATTTTGTAAGAAGTCTTGAAGCAATTACAAATAGCACAGATGCAATTCCAACTAGAATAATCATTTCAATGATTACAAATTCAGTGACAGTTCCAAAAATCCCTGCCCTAATGACATCTACAAGATATGTTAATGGATTTAGATAAAATGCTGTTCGTAAAGGTTCAGGTGCACCACCTGCTGGATAAAATGCAGTACTAACAAAAGCAAAGAAAAGAAAGACGGTGTTAATAATTACATTAAATCCTTCACTTGAGCGTAATCTAGTAGAGATTATTGAGGCTAGAGAACCAAAAAGTACTGAACCCGTAATTGCTCCAAAAATGATTATTGGGATTGTCACCAAGGAAAATTCAACAGATTCAAAAAATACTGGATATCCAACAACTGCAATTAATGTAGCACTAACTAATCCAATAATCCCTATTGTGCAAATATTACTTAGAATATAATGACTCCTAGTAAATGGGCCAGACATGATTTGTTCAAACATTCCATGTTTTCTGTCATTCCAAATTATGATTCCAGAAATTAGTGTACTATTCATAATATTAAATCCAATCATTCCTGAAGCTAAAAATGCAGGATAATCAAGATCTTTATTTCCAAATGGTACTGCATTGATTAATGGCGCATAAGCAAACCCAGCTACGAAAATATAGATTAAAGGAAAAATTACTTGCCAAATTAAAAATCCAGGATTCAAAGAAATCGTAAGATTTCTATTAACTAATCTAATGATGGGATACATTTTCTCTTACCATGTTTAAAAAGATCTCTTCAAGATTTGTTGGAACAGCTGACAGATCTTCTATCTCAATTTTATTATCATTAAGAATTTTCAATACTTGTAATAATACTAATTCGGATTGTTCTGAATGAATGATAATATTTGTTCCAGTTTCAAAATCAATTTTACAATCGGATATTCCAGATAATAGAGAAATGATTTCTGGTTGTTTTTCTAACAAATGAATTTTGATGGTTTTTTCCTTTCCAAATCTATTTTTTAATGCATCAGGAGAATCAACAGTTACAATTTTGCCTTTGTTAATTATAGCTATTTGATCACATAGATACTCTGCCTCAGATAGAATATGTGTTGTATAGAAAATTGTTAAACCTGTTTTAACTTTATTTTTTAAATAATCTAATAGTTTTCTTCTAGCGCTAGGATCTAATCCAACTGTAGGTTCATCTAAAAATAATAATTCCATATCATGCATAAATTCTCGTGCAACCTGAACTCTTCTTCTTTGACCTATGGATAGATCTTCATTTCTTTTTTTACGAATTTCCACCAGATCAAAGTCTTTCAATAGTTGCTCCATTCTTTTTTTACGTTCAGTCTTTGGAACATTCCACATCATTCCATATTTCTCAAGTGATTTTTCAACTGATAATGTAGGTTCATAGCTAGGTTGCTGTAAAACTACGCCAATTTTATGACGAATTTTGAGTGGATTTGAGATAGCGTCAACGCCTAAAATGGACAATGTTCCCTCTGAAGGAGGGATTAGAGTAGTAAGGAGTTTGATAGTAGTAGATTTACCTGCTCCATTAGGACCTAAAAATCCAAAAACTTGTCCCGATTTAACAGATAAAATAAGATCATCTACTGCATGAACTGAACCATATAATTTGGAAAGATGATTAACATCAATGCAAGACATAACCAAACTGCGATCTTCCTATTAATTTAGTTAGTGAGTTAAAACTAGACAAATTTTGAAAGATTTGAATAAATTAAGATTAATCACATAGAATTTAAGAAAATAGATGGCGTCATAATTTCAAAATCATTAATCGATGTAAAAAAGCGATCATTTTTTTGAAGAATAAAATTTTCAGATTAATGAAATTTTTATTAATACATTAAGTTTACAAAAAATGAAATGTCTGAATTGGAAAATCTTATGAATAAATTGCTTGAACAAAAACCAGAATTATCAAAGGATGACATAGAAGAACAAATTAAATTAAAAAAAGAAAAAATTGGTGCTGGATACTTGACTGATCAAGGAGCATTATTTTTGATAGCATCAGATTATGGTGTTACATTATCGGAACCACTTAAAGTTGAGATGGGAATAAAAGATCTTTACGCTGGGGCAAAAGAGATTTCATTAGAAACAAGAGTTTTGAATCTTTCACCTGCAAAACAATTTTCAAGAAAAGATGGTTCACCATTTTATCTTAGAACAATGACAGTGTATGATGAAAATTCAACAGCTAGTGTCAAATTATGGGATGAAAAAGCAAATCTTCCAGGTGTTGAAAATCTGAAACCTGGTGATTTAATCAAAATTATCAAAGCTTATGTGAAATCAGATCTTGATGGTTCACCTACAATAAACATTGGTTCTGGTTCAAATATTGAAACTGCAGATTCACAAAGTGAAATTCCGACTATTGACACTATTACAAAAGATGTTAGTGAATTACAAGAAGGCCAAAAGGATATTGTGATTTCAGGGACAATTGATGGGATAATTAGTGGAATGGAATTTACAAATTCTAGAGGTCAGCCTGGAAAAGCACTTAGAATGAGGCTAAAAGGAAAAGACGGTAATGGAATAAGAGTAGTTCTATGGGGGAAAGATGAATCATCGATTCCAAATATGATTTCACAATCAGCTAAAGTAAGGCTACTAGGTGTAAGAACAAAATCAGGAAATCAGGGATTAGAAATTCATGGAAATGATGCAACGATTATTGAAATTGAAGGAGGAAAAGAAGCAGAGCCAATAATTGCAAGAGTTCTTTCAATTTCACCTACAGAGAATGGAAAGAATATGATTTTGGCAGTTGATTCCAAGAAGAACCTTTACAATATCAGTGATTTCTCAAATTCTACCAGTATCTGTGTAGAAGGAGATGTCATAGAATGTATGCCATCAAAAGTGTATGGAAATTCCGTTACACTAGATGATAATTCTTTTGTAAGAAAACTAGACAATGATGAATCAATTCCATCATTATCTCAGATTAGAACTAAAATTAATGACATCAAAGTGGATCAAAGTTATTGTATTGAAGCAATAATTTTGAAAGTGCCTGAAAGACGTGAAGTTCAAACCAAAACAGGCGAATCAATATCACTTTCAGAAGTGTTTGTTGAAGATGATACAGGTCAAATTTGGGTTAAAGGTTGGAGAAATCAAGCTAGATTAATTGACAAATGCGAATTAGGGGAAATTGTTTCCATTACAGGACTAAATGCTAAAGCAGGACTAGAGGGCAGAATAGAATTGTTTGTAACTCCATTTTCTAAAATTACAAAGAAGAATTAAGAATCCCAAAATCCTCTTGTAACAACATATTGTCTTTCTGCTTCATAGATTTGTTTGAAGAGGTGCTCTTCATCCACCATATTCCTCAATATTCTTGCTGCAGTGTCAGCACCTACGCCATATCCAGACATTACAGTAATTGCAATTTTACCAAAATTTTCCACTAATGAAGAGACTTTCCAGGCACGATCAAACTTGTGTTTTTCATCTGCTGATAATTTTTTTCCTTCATGTTTTTTTCTAATGATTTTTGGAAGATCATAATCAGAATAGTACGTTGCTGTAATTTGTCTTCCTTTACAATAAGGACATATCAGGAGATTTTTTACCTCATGTGTTTCTACTACACGTTCCCATTTACCACATCGAGCACAAATTAAACGATGTTTTGTTTTTTCTAATCTTGCTTTGACAAGGTCAAGAATTCCCTTATCTAGATTTGCTGGCGATGAGTAATATTTTGTTGTATGATCTAAGATGGGTTCTGCTAATTTAGAAAATTTATCAACTTCTAACCAATCAACATGAATCTCATCTTCACGAATTTTTTTTAGAATTTTATCTGAATTTTTAAGATCATATTTGTCATGAAATAACTCCCTAAGAGCCTCACGTACTAAAGGAGTTTTTGAATATCTTTCATATAAAAATCGGGCAGATTTTCTTTCATAAATTGCTCCCCGTCCAACTATACCAAATTTTTTTGCAACACACCATGTTCTCCAATTGACATTATGGGTTCCAGTAAGAGATGCACTTACAATAGAATCTAGTTCATAATTATCCTTTAGAACTTCAAGGAAAAGTTTTTCTGAAATTCGTGATCTAGATGATAAAACAATTCTATAGCCATCTGAACGTGTATCAACTATAGAACCTAAAATTGAAGATAACATCGAAGAAAGCATTGTTGACAATGTTGAATTAATTTTTGTCCCAAAACAAGAATGAATTACGATAGAGCCTTGAGATCTACTTGACTCAATTACAATATTGTTTTCGTCTGGAATTTTTTTAAAATTTAATTTTTCAATAATTTTATTGGTCAATACAAGTGAGCCATTCTTTACTTTACTTCGGAATTTTCCTACTTTTCTTGCAGTTTTATAATCAATAGGAATACTTTCTCCTTCCCAATATGGAACAGTTATTCCTCCACCTCTAAAAGGCTCAACATTTACCGTGAATGATTTTTCATCTACATTAAGAATTCTCCATTGAGAGCCTTTTAGCACAAAAATATTTCCAGAATCACCAAAATCACCTACAAATCTCTGATCTAGTGAACCTATGATTTTTTTACCTACGCTATCAAAAACTTTGAATTTTAAAATATCAGGAATCGTTGAAAGATTTTCAAAATAATATTTGAATGATCTACCTTTTTTCCAAAAGGTCATTTTAGTATGATCAAAGAATATCAAATAATTTGAATCAAGTAAATCCAATACTCCCACAAGATCTTCTAGTTTTAGATTACGAAATGGATATGCTTTTGTTACTAAATCAAATGCTTGCTCAATTGAAACTTCACCAATTTGCATTGTCAATCCAACTAAATGATGAGCTAAAACATCAAGCGAACCATCATGGATTTTTTGCTCTTCAATTGAACCCTCTTTAATTCGTTCAAGAATGGCTTGTGCCTCAAATTCATCATCAGAATTATTTGTTATGATTAACCCTTGTGCAGATGCATCACGATTATGTCTGCTTCTTCCTATTCGTTGAACAAATTTTGATACTTGTCTAGGAGAACCATAATGTATCACTAATTCAACTGAACCAATATCTAATCCTAATTCCAGAGAAGAGGTACAAACAACAATGCCATGTTTTCCTTCACGTAAAGTATTTTCAGTCTCCTCTCTAACTTCTTTTGAAAGAGAGCCATGATGTAATTCAATTGGAATTGAAGATTTTTCTTTTAAAATTGAGGCTAAAAATTCTGCCTCACCTCTAGTATTTGTAAATAATAGAATAGGGGAGTTTAATTTTAATTCCGATACATGTTCGACAATTTTTTCTGCAACATCAGAAATTGTTCCTTCAATAAATTTTATTTCTACATCATATTTTCTTACTGATGTATCTCTAATTATCATACACTTTCGTTTAGTTCCAACAACAAATTTTCCTGCTTCTTCAAAATTTCCAACTGTAGCAGATAATCCAATCTTTGTAAGGGGAAATTTTGAATTAAATTCTAATCTTTCAATACTCAACGAGAGTTGAGTACCTCTTTCACTAGAAAGCAATTCATGGACTTCATCAATTATTACCCATTCTAAATCAGACAAGGCATCAAGCATTTTGACTTGTGTCAAAAGAATGACTAGTGTTTCTGGTGTTGTTATTAGAATATCAGGAGGGTTTTCGTTAATTTTTTTTCTATCTTTTTGAGTAGTGTCACCATGCCTGATTTCAATGGACAATTCATTAGATTTTGCATAATTTGTTATTCGTCTAAACACATCACGGTTTAAAGCACGTAAAGGAGTGATGTATAGAGCCTTAATTTTTCCTTGTTTTTTAGATTTTTTTAAAAGAGAAAATATAGGAATTACAGAACATTCAGTTTTTCCAGAACCGGTAGGTGCAATTACTAAACAATCTTTTTTTTGTAGAATAATAGGTGATGCTTGTTTTTGAATTTCAGTTAGTTTAAAAAATCCAAATTTTTTAAATAAAGATTCAAGAATCTGATTCGTCTGTTGAATTTGTTCGTAATCTTTCATAAGCAATTACACCTACTAAACCAAGTGCAAATAAAACAACAGTAATTATTGGAATTGAATCAAAAATCCCTGCCATTGATAAACTTCATCGTTGACCGTTAAATATCTTCAGAATTAGAGGATAATCCTAATGCATTGATTGTATATGAAAACGATTCTTTATCAAGTGCCCAATAGATTTTGCCTTGAAATTTAGATGAGTTTTTTGAAAGATGAATTTTGATATGAGTAAAAGGATCAATGGCGCCTTTCATATTTTCAATTTCTTTTTCATCTATGTTTCTAATCATATTAGTAATCACAATAGGAATTTTTTTTGTAATTGCTAATTTTGATAATTTATGCAAGTATTTCATAAATATGGAATTTTTTTCAAAAATTGATTCATCTTTTTTGTATTCATATGAAAATAAATCTGTAATATTATCAATTACAACTAAAGAAAAATTATTTTTTTCTATGTTGTTAATTGATTTTATTTGCTCTGAGGTATTTGTAATTCTAGAAACTGTAATTTTTTCAAGAAAATTAAATTTTGTTTTTAATTGTTTTTGAATTTCCAATACGCGTTCTGGTCTAAATCCACCTGTTGTATCCAAATACAAAACATGTCCTCCTTTTTTAATGGAATTTATGGATAATTGTAGTAAAAGTTGAGTTTTTCCAGTTCCATTTCCACCAAAAATATCAACAATCACACCATTTGGAATTCCTCCAGTAAGAAATTCATCTAATTTTTCTAATCCAGTAGAGATCATTTGTATATTATTAGAAAAAGAAGAAAAAATTTAAGGAATTTCAATTTTTACAAAGGAGGTAAGGCTTTTATTCTAGAGAACAAAGTTGCAAAACAAGTGAACAATTAGTGTCCCAATCAAATAGTGCAAAAAGACCTCTAACAACTCTTCAAAAAAGTACAAAGAAGAAAGTTACTGTAAGACTGAAGAATGAAGTTGAATACAAAGGTAAAATGGATAATGTTGATTCATACATGAACTTGATTATGACTGATGCTGAAGAACTTCATGATGGGAAAACAATTGCAAATTACGGTAGGGTCATAGTTAGAGGTAACAATGTATTGTTCATTAAACTCGAAAATGAACTCTAGTTAGTAGGGGATTTTATGACTAATAATTTTCTGTTTACATCTGAATCAGTTACAGAAGGGCATCCAGATAAGATATGTGATAATATATCAGATGCATTTTTAGATGAATTTCTTAAACAAGATCCTGATTCAAGAGTAGCAGTTGAAACAATGGTTACTACAGATTTTGTAGCTGTTGCAGGTGAAGTAACATCTAAAGCAAATTTTGATAAAAAAGATCAAGAAGAATTAGTGAGAAAGACAATTAGAGAAATTGGATATAATAACAAAGATTTGATGTTTGATACTGAATCATGTGAAGTAACTTTACGTCTTCATGCACAAAGTCCAGATATTAGTCAAGGGGTTACTGCCACTGAAGAAAAAGAACAAGGAGCAGGAGATCAAGGATTAATGTTTGGATATGCAACAAATGAAACAAAAGAGCTTATGCCAATGCCAATTTTACTTTCTCAAAAACTTGCACAAAAGTTAGCTGAAGTAAGAAAAAATAATACTCTTACATGGGTAAGACCTGATGGAAAAACACAAGTTTCTGTCAGATACGAGGATAACAAACCAACAAAAATTGAAACAGTTGTAATTTCAACACAACATGCACCAGAAATTTCTCAGGAAGAAATTTCAAGAGAAATGGTTGATAAAGTAATCAAACCAGTTTTAGGAAACCTCTGGAATGATGATATTAAAATCCACATAAACCCAACTGGAAAATTCGTTATCGGTGGTCCTCATGGAGATGCGGGTTTAACAGGAAGAAAAATAATTGTTGACACTTATGGAGGATTTGGAAGACATGGTGGAGGAGCTTTCTCAGGAAAAGATCCATCTAAAGTAGATAGATCTGCATGTTACATGTGTAGATATATTGCAAAAAATCTTGTTGCCGCAGAACTAGCAGATAGATGTGAAGTGCAACTTGCATATGCAATTGGAGTTGCAGAACCAGTATCACTATATGTAAACACGTTTGGGACAAACAAAATTCCAGAAAATCAAATTGAAGATTTGGTTAGAAAGAATTTTGATATGAAACCTTCAGGAATTATTTCACAATTAGACTTGAAGAGACCTATTTACAGAAAAACTGCATCATACGGACATTTTGGAAGAAATGAACCCGAATTTGCATGGGAAAAAACAGATAAAGCAGATGTTCTAAAACAAGGCTCCGGAATTTAACAAATTTTTTACTGATTGAAATTTCATTTTAGATAGAATACTTAGTTTCTTATGATTTCCAGTGAAATTTCCAATTAAAATATTTAGATCATCAACACCATAGTCAAATTTTGGATTTGTAATTGCGAGATGATAAGCTTTTTCAAGATCGATTTTACAGATTTGAGTATTTCTATTTTGAATAAACAATTTTACATATTTTTCAAACGTGATTTTTTCAGGACCAACAAGATCTATTATTTTATTTCTAAATTTTCTTTCTATAATTGAACGATGTATTAATTTAGTTACATCATCTATGTAAACAGGCTGAATAGAATATTTTCCAGAGCCTGGAATAATGATTTTATTTTTCTTGATAGATTTTTTGAGATATTTGGTAAAGAGATCATCTTTTCCAACAATATATGAAGGTCGAAAAATTGTATAATTGATTTTAGAATCAATAATAGATTTTTCAGCCTTAAATTTTGAGATAAAGTATCCTAAGGAAGAATTAGAGGAAACTCCCAATCCACTTGTATAGATCAATTTTTTTATTTTTGCCTTTTTAGATAAATCAACAATATGTTGTGTTAATTTTACATTAATCAATTCATAATCTGTTTTTGTTGATTGTTTTCCTATACCAACAAGATGAATTAATGCATCGGAATGTTTTATTTTTGAAAGAAGTGATTTGTCTTGATAATTTTTGAAGATTAATTTTTTTTCATTCTTGAATTGTTTGAAATTTCTTCTAGAAATTGAAATTAGATTAACATTTTTTTCAGATAAATATTTTCTAAGATTTTTTGCCACAAATCCATTTGCCCCAGTAATTACTATCTGCAGAGGTTTTTCCATGGGATTTCATGTAGTTTTTTTATTTTAAATCTATGTCATGAACAAAAAATGGGCAAATAAGAGTTAATACAGTAAAATAAATACACAATTTGTGGCAGAAGAAAAAAAATTAAGGACAGGTTATACTACAGGAAGTTCTGCTACTGCGGCATCAAAAGCTGCGTTATTATCTATAATTAAACAACAAAAAATTGAAGAAATTGAAATCACTTTACCAAAAAAAAGTACTATCAAGATTCCTGTATTTTCATGTCAGTTTGAGGATAACAAATCAAAATGTTCTGTGATCAAAGATGGAGGTGATGATCCAGATGTTACACATGGTGCAGAAATTATTGTTGAATTGAGCTTCATAGAAAACAAAAATGAAATTAAAATTGATGGTGGTGAAGGAGTAGGCATTGTAACAAAACCTGGATTAGGTTTGGAAATTGATAAACCAGCAATTAATCCAGTACCTAAAAAAATGATCATTGAAAATCTAAGAGAGATAGGTGAAGAGATTCTTAAAGAAAAAGGGATCAGAGTAGTCATTTCAGTTCCAAAGGGTAAAGAACTTGGACCAAAAACAGACAATCCAAGAATTGGTATTAAGAACGGAATTTCAATTTTAGGTACTAGTGGTATCGTAATCCCATTTTCAACTGCATCATATGCTGCATCAATAAGACAAAACCTCGATGTTTCAATTGCTATGGGAAATGATACCGTTGTTTTAACTACTGGAGGTAGAAGTGAAGATTTTGCAAAAAAGATTGTAGATCTACCAGAACATTGTTTTGTCCAAATGGGGGATTTTTCTGGATATACAATTCAACAATGTGGTAAAAAAAATATCAAGAAAGCATATGTTGTGGGATTTATTGGAAAGCTTGCAAAGATGGCAGCTGGCATTAAACAAACTCATGTAAAAGGTTCTAAAGTGGATATGAATTTTCTAGCTGAATTAGCAAGTAAAGTTAATGCAGATGAAACAGTAATTGAAAAAATCAAAAAAGCAAACACTGCAAGACATGTTTCAGAAATTATTCAAGAAAATAACGTTGATGGGTTTTTTGATTTAATTTGTAGTGAAGTATACAAACACATGAGAAAACATAGTGAAGAGAAAGTTCCTATTGATGTCATATTATTTGATTTTGAGGGAAAAATTTTGGCAAAAGAACCTAAAGAGTAAGGTATTTTATTAAATCAACAAACTTTTGACTATGGAAAAAATATCTGTTCTTGCGATTACAAAAAATGGTATCAATATAGGTCACAAATTAAAAGAATTTTATCCGGAATGGACAATTTATGCACCATCTAAATTTTCAAATGAAAATACTTCCATAACATGGTATTCTGAGCCTACATCAGAAAAAATCGTTGAACTTTTCAACAATAATGAAGCCTTAATCTGTCTATTTTCACTTGGTGCAGTTATTCGATTAATTGCTCCTCATCTTAAAGATAAGAAAACAGATCCTGCTGTTATTGTAATTGATGATAAAACAAATTTTGTGATTAGTGTATTGTCTGGACATATTGGTGGTGCAAATGAACTTACAGAAAAAATTGCTAACAAATTACAAGCTCAAGCAGTAATTACTACAGCTGCTGATGTTAACAAAACTATTGCAGTTGACTTGGTTGGAAGAGAATTTGGGTGGAAAATTGAAGATGAATCCACAGTTACTAGAATTAGTGCTCACATGGTAAATGAAGAACCAATAGGTGTTTATCAAGAGGTTGGAAAAAAAAATTGGTATAAGCAATTACCAAAAAATGTCTCAATGTATGACACTTTAGAAGAATTAGAAGATTCAAAATCTAAAGCAAATTTAATAATTTCAGATAAAATAATTGAAAAAAACCTTACATCTGAATCTGTTGTGTATAGACCGCAAAGTTTGGTAATTGGAATTGGTTTGCATTGGGATACATCAAAAGAAACTATCAGAGATGGGATTATGAAATGTTTAGAAAAATTCAAACTTAGTTCAAAATCTATAGCAAAATTAGTTTCAATAAAAAAGCCACAAGATGTCCAAGGACTAATTGATGTTGGAAAAGAAATGGGAATTCCAGTTGAACACATCGATAGAGAAGATTTGAACAAAGTGGCAGCTCCGAATCCTTCTGACACTGTTAAAGCATTTGAAGGAACAGCCAGTGTTTCTGAAGCAGCAGCAATTCTAGTGTCAAATGGAAAGTTAATAGTAGAAAAGCAGAAATTCCCTCCAAATTTGACTATAGCCATAGCGAGGATAGAAGATTGAAACGTGGATTATTGTTAATTGATAGGGGAAGTAGAGAAAGGGAAGCATCAGAGGAATTGGAGACAATTTGTGCTGGAATCAAGGCTAAAGGAGACTATGTTTTAACTGATTTTTGCTTTTTAGAAGTTGAACCGCCATACATTGAGGATGGTATTTCAAAATGCCTTAAAGAAGAAATTGATTCGTTAACCATAGTACCATATTTCTTGTATCCAGGAAAAAAGGTCAAAATTGCAGTAACTGATGTTATGAAATTACAAAAAGATACTGAAGTGAAATTTCTGATAACTAAACCAATGAGTATGCATAAAACATTAGTGGATATTGTTGAAAATAGAATTACAACAACACTTAAAGAAAATAATATTACATTACCAAAAAATGATGTAGATGTTATGATTATTGGACATGGAAGTAAGGATCCTAATGCACAAATGTCATTAAACTATATTGTAAATGAACTAAAAGAATCATACCGAAATGTAAGTCGTTGTTGGCTAGAGATTGAACAACCTGACATTTTTGAAGGAATTAAAAACTGTGAAAAGAATCAACCAAAAGTGTTGATAATTGTATTTTATTTTCTACATGAAGGAGCTCATGTTAAAACAGATATCAATAATGATTTGATTCCAGCTCTTAAAGATTCAAACTTGAAAGATACTTTCATTACTAAACATATTGGAACCGATGATAAAATAATTGATTTGATTATTGAAAGAGCCAAAGAGGTAGAGGATGCAAACTAAAAAAGGTCAATCAATTGAAGATGCAAGTATGCAAATGATTGAAGATGAAATTG
>JBHHVV010000028.1:0-19024 GCA_046754445.1 Candidatus Nitrosopumilus sp. | reverse complement strand
TCATTGTATAACCATAATAAAATGGACCAGATTCAGAACCATTTCCCTTGAATTCTTCAAAAATGTCATCTATGTTAAAAAAAGAGTTTGACATTTTTTTGAAGATTCTATCAAATTCACTATCAAAGAACATTGTCACATTCACCTATGTTATGTAATATGTATGACATTATATAAAGATTATGCGTATTTCTCTGATTTCTTACATAATCCTATTATAATTGACATGACATAATAATCTTGATGAGAATTTCTAATATATCCATACCAGAGGTTGTTAGAGAAATTATTACAAGAAATCGTTCAATTTATGATTGTATGAAAATGGATTTGATAAATTATACAGCATTAGCTGTAAAGATTCAGCCAGAAATTGAAAGAATTTTAGGAAATTCTGTTAATCTCAATACAGTAGTAGTTGCAATTAAGCGATATGCAGATTCATTTGAAATCAAAGAAGAGATAAAAGAAGAATCAGTTTTGAAAAATGCCAGGTTAGCATTAACAGATGGAATAATGGATGTTAAATTTTCAATAAAAGAATCAAGTGAGATGGATCCTATGGCAATTTTAGATAAATTCTCTAAGATAACTAGTAATTATGAATTTTTTAGATTATCTGATTCATTTAGATTTCTTGCTGAAGATATGGATGATGTTAGAGAAATCTTCAGCAATGTGTCAAGCAGAGATGATATGTTCAGTACAGGACTTGCAAAGATTAGAATCTCAATTCCTGATTCTCAGAATCAATCAGATGTGGTATCTTATGTTGCTGAAGTATTACATGAAAATGGAGTAGAATTAGTAAATGCATTTTTCAGTCAAGATAGCATCATAATTATTCTTAATGAAAAAGATTCATCAAGGGTATATGATATTTTGCATTCTGATATTATAAGAACTAGTTCCTGATTTGAGGAAAAATACACCATAGCATATATTCAACCAATTTGTGGAAAGTACACAATTGGCCAAAAATAAGAAGAAAATTGTAGTACTAGGTGGAGGTTTTGCTGGTGTAGAATGTACCAGAAAACTAGAGAAATATTTTAAAGATGATTCAGAAATTGAAATCATTTTAGTAAGTGAAGACAATTTTTTATTATTTACTGCAATGTTGCCGCAGGTTGCATCTGGGATGATTGAAACAAGACACATAGTAATGCCAATTAGAACAATAACAAAAAAAACCATTTTTTATGAAGGTAGAGTCAAAAATATTGATCCTTATGGTAAGATTGTAAATTTGTGGGGAAGTGGGAACAAAAGAGGGATTTCACTTCATTATGATTTTCTTGTAGTTGCACTAGGTAGTGAAACCAATTTTTTTGGCATGACAGATCTTGAAAAAAATGCATTTCAAATGAAAACACTCAACGATGCAGTTTTGGTAAGAAATCGAGTTATAGATATGCTTGAGCAGGCAGAAAACGAAACAGATCCTATTCTAAAGAAAAGTCTTCTTACATTTGTAGTTGTAGGAGGGGGTTTTGCTGGAATTGAGACAGCTGGTGAAATTATGGATTTGCTTTTGGATGTAAGAAAATATTATCCCAATATTAAAAGAAATGATATTCATGTAATTGTATTAGAGGCGTTGCCAAATATTTTACCAGGTTTTACTAAAAGTCTTGCAAAATTTGCAGAGACAAAATTAACAGATCATGGAATTGAAATTAAACTACAAACAGCTGTAACGAGTTTTGATGGTGATGAAGTGATGATTAAGAAATTGGATACAAGTAAGGAAAAAATTGATGAATCTATGGTAAGTTCGATTCAATCAAAGACAGTTATTTGGACAGCAGGGGTTACGCCAGTCAACACAATCAAGAGATCACTTTTCAAAACGGATAAAGGAAAAATTGTTGTAAATGATTTTCTAGAAGTCGAAGATTTTTCAGGGGTGTTTGCTATAGGAGACTGTGCATTATTTTTAGATCCTAAAACTCAAAGACCTTATGCGCCAACTGCACAAATTGCTGAAGCAGAAGCAAAAGTTGCAGCAAGTAATCTATATGCATTAATTAAAAATAAAGAAAAAATAAAATTTGTCTATAAATCTAGAGGCCAAATGGCAATTATTGGAAAAAGGACAGGAATTGCATCATTTTTTGGAATGAATGTTTCTGGAATTTTGGCATGGTTTCTATGGAGAAATGTCTATTTGACAAAAATACCAACGTGGAATAAAAGATTTAGAGTATTTCTTGATTGGACATCTGATATTTTCTTTGATAGAGATATTTCTCGATTAAAATTCATGAGACGTGAACCTGAGAAAGAATACAAAATGCTTGACGAGGTAGATGATGTTTGGTAAAAAGAGGAATTCTCTATAATATATGAAAAAACAAGATTAGTTAAAGATCAAAAAAATAATGGAAAAATTATTTTCTAATTTTATAAATAATAATTGCTGGTGCAGTAAAATACATTCCAACATTCATCAAAATTATTCCAATTCCATAAGTTAGTATTTCTTCTTCAGAATCAATATCTACATAATTGAGAATTGAAAGAGATGTTAACATGGGTGTAATTGAAAATTTGATAATTTCTTTAAAAATAGGATTTTGACGTTCCATATCAGCGATTGTTGGTGAAAATGAGTAATAGAATTGGTTGAATCCTGTCATAAATGCAGTCCCTGATTCAGTTGATAAAATTGTATTATCCCTAAGTTCTCTTAATTTTTGAACTTGTGGTGATAATTCAGAACCAAAAGTTGCAGTAGCAATCAAGCATCCTCCTCCTTCTTCATTAGATTCATCAGTGGATGATACTTTAGATAATATTTCAAACGATTCTATTGTATCTTCAAATCTAGGAAGTTGAGAATTGAAATCTTCTAAAGCATTACTATATGCAAGAGTGTAAAATTGTTCAGAATCATAAATTAAAATTTCTCTAAATTTTACGTTAAAACTTTCTCCATTTGATGAAAAATATCCTTCTGCATTAGTTACATATGCTTCATTTCCATCAACTGTTGTTTTTTTCTGTGAAAGTATACTTAAATTCCCATTTTCTACTGCCTGTTTCAATGTTTCAGTCTTTTCAGAAATAAGATCATCCAAAGTTCTTTGATTAGTAGATTGAACTGTTAATGAGATTACAGGATTCATTGAGCCAGTTTTAGGTCCTACAGCAACTACATCAGGTGAATTTTCTTGTGCTTTATCAGGGGTTTGAAGCAGCCATCCTTCAGGTGCGTTAAATGAAACATTTAGTTCAACACTTTCAAATTTTTGACTTTCAGTAGAAGTTACAGTAGATTTTGTTCTATCAGGTGCAGGTAAATCAAGAAGATCTGGAATCTCAGATTGGCTAACAATTGATACTTTTGTTATCTTGACTTGTTCTGGATTTATAGGCCTATCATTAGAATCTGTTTGGACAGATGCAATTTTATCAAGTGTTTCAAAACTTTCTTCAGTTACAAGTCTTCCAAATACTGTATATTGTTCATCAAGAAAATTAGAATCTTTATGAACAATAAAAAATTGTGAACCCCCACTGTTTGGATCAGCTGATCTGGCCATCGAAACAATTCCACGATTATGTTTAATTGTATTAAACTCTGCATTTACTCTTTCATCAGGACCTCCAGTTCCCCAAGTTGATGGATCTCCATCAATTGTGTTTGGATCACCACCTTGAATCATAAAACCAGGAATTATTCTATGGAAAATGGTTCCATCATAATATCCATTAAGAGATAATTTGATAAAGTTTTCAACATGTTTAGGTGCATCATCGGGGAAAAATCCAATAACAATTTTACCAAGATTAGTTTCTAATACAACCACAGGATTTTCAAAATTTTTGAAATTTACTGATTGAGCGAATGCTGTGTTTCCGAAACTAATAACAAGAATTGAAATGGCAAGTAGAAATAATTTGTTCAATAATTTTTTTCTAAATGTCTTACATAAAAGCCAATTGTATAGTTTTTAACAAACCAAATCAAATCAACCAAATATGCAACCTGATGAGAAGATTCAAGCACATTTAGTATCTGTATGGAGAGAATCTAAAAAATTCTTTGCTATTGGAGGTAAAGAAGGAATGTTGGTGTTGACTGACAAACATCTGATGTTCATTCACAAAACTGAATCTAAGATGAATTGGTGGAAAGCCATCACTCAAAGACAAGTTGTTAATTTTATCAAATCAAAAAACACTATGATACGACATGATGGCTATGATGAGAAAGAATTGATGAATGATTTAGAAGATGATAGAAATATTGAATTGTCATTTGATGAAATTTCCAGTATTAGTTTTGAGGAAAAAGATTGGGGCAGTCCATTATTATTGGAATATGAAAAAGATGGAAAACAAGAGAAATTTCAGTATTCAATTGCACAAGATTGGGTAAAATATCCAGTTAAAGAGCCAATGAAATACATGAAGGTAGATTGGAAACCTTTTGTGCAATATATTAAAGAAAGGCAACAATTCACAAAGTGAAATTGGGAAAAATTTTCGCTGTTGGTGTTGGGCCTGGTTCGTCAAAATATGTAACTGGAATTGTTAGAGAGATCGTCCAAAATTGTGATATTGTTATTGGATACAAGTATACGCTAAAGACTATTGAGGATTTGATTACAGGAAAGGAAATTCATGAAATAACAATGAATGATCAAGAGAAATCATATCAGAAAATTGTTTCTGAGCTTGGTGATAGAACTTTGGTGATTCCATTTACTGGGGATGTTAATTTTTCCGAATCAGAAGTGGTTGATAGACTAATTGAAATTTTTGGTAAGGTAGAAATTATTCCAGGAATTAGTTCAATTCAAGTTGCAGCATCAAGAGCTCAAATTCCTCTTGACAAATCCAAAGTAATTACAATGCATGTCACAACACCAATTGAAGACAAAAAGTTGGAACTGCAGAAAGCATTGATTGATGGTTTTAGTGTAGTTTTAGTACCAAGACCGTGGCCCAAACAACCTGACAAACATTTCATGCCATCAGAAATTGCAATATATCTTAGAGAACATGATTTTAATACTTCTAAAATGAAAGTTCATGTTTTTGAGGCTATTACGACGGAAAATGAAACTAGTTTTGTTGGAACAGTAAAAGATTTGGAAGGAAGAGAATTTTCTGATTTATCAATTATGGTGTTTAATCAAGCAAGTTTAGATTCTTACATGAATTATAGATGGCAATGGGAAAATTAGTTGCCTTGTTGATTTGGTCCTGTATTACCGAAAACTAAACTATCGGATTTTGGAAACACATATGCTACAATTTTCATCCATGGATAATCAGGATCATATAATCTGTAAAATCCTGCATCATCAAATGTTATACTAATTGATTTTTCTGGTGCTATAATTCCAGTTGAAATTCTTCCATCTGGTTCAAAAGGATCATACCGATCACCAAAGTTTTCTTTTCCACTTAGAATACTATGTGAAACTACATCGTCATTAACAATTATAATTGTAGTGCCAGGTTCTACTGAAATTCTATCATCAGAAAAGTATCTTAATCTAAGTGGATCATTTTGATTCTGTGTTTTGATTGCCTTATCTCGAATAGAATTAGCATCAATATAATTATCTACTAGTCCTCGTGAAGATGAGCCTTCAATAATATGAATTGTAATGTCGTTTGATTTTTCAGATTGTAAAGAATCTAAATTAATTTTTGAGAGTGTAGATAATTTTATTGTGTAAATTATTTTGTAACTATCATCAGGTGTTGTAATTCTTCCAGTAAAACCGTAAACTGATGCATTTTTACTTTCTTCAATTAGTCTTCCAAAAAAGCTAATCGAAGTATCAAATCCAGTTGAGCTTTCAATATTACCATTTATTCTAATATACCTACCTTCACGCAAAAATTTTCCTTCTAGAGAAGATATTGTAAATTCTTCATCATCTAGCGTGATAAAACCATCTTCTGTAACAAAGTTAATAGTACTTCCACGTTGATTATTAGAGGATAAACCTAAATCAATTTCTGAAATTTTGATAGATTCTTCAGACACTGCAAATCCAGAACCTTCTAAAAGAAAAGCTTGATTTTCAGAAACCTCGGCAAATGATTCATTGATGAAATATCCAGATGAAATAACAACTAATACTAATAGTGATACGGCTACTTTCATGATTAATTTCTCTTTTAATTTGGTTTATAATTTACTACTAAATTATTTTAGACAGAATAGGCAAATCCACATATTGTTTAGAAAATCAGAGACCAGGGAGCTCAAAACCTTCTTGTTGTGCTAACTCTAACATGTAAAACTCAAGATATCCACCTGCTAATAGAAGACCAATTACAATTCCAATTTCAATTAAGGTAGGTTTGATGAATTGAATCAAGTTGATTTTTTTAGTAATTGCTCTAATCAAAATGAAACTTCTAGAAATTCCTAATGAATAAGCAACAAGTTCCATTAATCCAAATGGTGATAAGAAAAGAACTGCAAGGGGTGGAACATCTGCAAGTATTGGAGTGGTGGTGGCAATTGCAGCGAAAGCAAATCCAGTTGACCATGCAGAGAAAATTCCCCATGCAACCCCAAATCCTGGAATAAACATGGGTAATGCAATTGTTGTATTATGTGTAAATATTCCAAATGCATCAATATCAAAAACAAGTGCTTCAAATTCTTCCATGAATGTTTTAGCGTCTTCATCACTTACAGTTGAAATGGAGCCTATTTGATATGCAGATGCAAAGATTACTAAAAATATTAAAAATAAGATAATTCGGAATTTCTTCACAAAGTCAATAATTATGAACATTATTTGAGGGTTAGTGTAGGGCAGATTTAATTAAACCAGATAATATTTTTTTATATGAAAAAGGAACTATCTTATGCATTAAATTATGCATTAAACAAAGGATTCCAAATTCATCCAGACGCCTTTAAAATTCTTGAAAATGTTGATGTTAAAAAATTAGAGAAAATAATTAAGGAAATCGTTCAAGAGAAAACAAAACAAAAATTATTCCAAATTAATCAAGATGATTTAGAGACATATCTTGGAATAAAGGAAGACGCAACACTACTGAATGAAGTTAGAGTAATATCTGATCCTACTGATAAAATAACTTCTGGAGAAGGGATAAAGGGATATAACGCATTGTTTTCCAGTCGTTTCAACAAACTCAAACGAATAATCTCAGATAGGCCAGAATCAAGGATGCTCAAGTCTGCAGCATTCGTAAAAACAGCCAAGTCAGATGATGATATGTATGTCTGTGGTCTTGTTACTACAAGAAATACAGAGAGAAATATCACAAAAATAGTTTTAGAAGATCCCTCAGGCTCATTTGAAGGGATTGTTTTTGATAATGAATTGCAAAAAACTGCAGGAACTCTTCTAATTGATCAGTTTGTAATGGCAAGGGTAAGTTTGGGGAAGAATTCAGGATTTATTATTAAAGACCTAATATTGCCTGATATTCCAGATCAGGCTACCAATAAATCAGAGAGTGAGGCATATGCTGTCTTTCTTTCTGATTTGCATATTGGAAGTAAATATTTCATGGAAGATGAATTTTCAGAATTTGTATCATGGATATCAAGTCCTGATCCAGTAGCCAGAAAAATTCGTTTTGTTCTAATTGGTGGTGATATGTTAGATGGTGTAGGAATTTATCCGAATCAAAATAAAGAATTGTTATGTCAAACCATACAGGAGCAACTAAAAAAGGCAGAAGAACTAATTGAAAAGATTCCAAAGAATGTAAAGATCATAATTATGCCTGGAAACCACGATCCTGGACGGAGAGCTCTTCCACAACCAGCAATTCCAAAAAAATACAACTCCGGTTTGTGGGAAAGGGAAAATGTGATAATGGTTGGAAATCCTGCTGTAGTTTCATTAAATGGTGTAAAGGTCACAATGTTTCATGGCCAAAGTATTGACGATATTGTAAAGACTACACCTGGTCTAAGTTATGATAAACCAACAAATGTTATGAAACATCTTCTGAGAGCAAGGCATTTGAGCCCAATTTATGGTAGTCAAACACCAATAGCGCCTGAGATGGAAGACCTTTTAGTAATTCAAGACATTCCAGATATCTTTCATGTGGGTCATGTTCATAGAGCAGAACTCGATGTGTATAAGGGAATTTTATTGGTAAATTCTGGCTCTTGGCAGAAACAAACACCATTCCAGGCCAGTGTTGGTATGGTGCCAAACCCAGGAATAGCTATCATGGTAAATTTAAAGACTTTTCAAGTCTTTCATGAAAATTATAATTCAAACTCAGACAACGTCTTGCAAAGTTAGATCATCTTTGAATGTCTTTTTTATCATTTCAGATGAAATTGTAAGTTTGTATTTTTTTGTCCTACCATGAATTCCCTGATGTATAATCCGTCCTGTTATAATTCCCGATAATTCTATTTCACTCAACATTTGAGTAATTCTTCTTTGAGTAAGCTCATCTTTTCCAACTATCTTGCAGAGGTTTTTGTAAGAGGAGTAAATCTCACCAGTAGATGAGCCGTTTGCCTTCATTATGGCTATAAGGATTAGTTTTTCGTGAAGTGGGAATGATTTAAGGGATTTTTCTTCTTTATTTTCCTCCATTTTTTTAGAGGCTTCTCTAACATGTTCAATGGTGACTTTGTCTGATTGTTGTCGCTCTGCAAGTTCTCCCGCTACCCGAAGTAAATCAATAGCTCTTCGAGCATCACCGTGTTCTCCTCCAGCTAATGCGGCAATGAGATTTAGGGCTGGTTCTTCTACTGAATTTTCTACAAATGATTCATTAATTCTTTCTTCAAGAATTTTTTTGATTTGCTCAACATTGTAATTGGTAAATACAATCTCCTCTTCACCCAAACTACTAATCACTCTAGGGTCTAATTTTTCTTTAAATGTTAGATCATTTGAAATTCCAACCAATGTAAGAGAGCCTTGATTTAGACGTTCGTTTGCTCGTGTAAGTTGGTATAGAATATCTTTACCAGTTTTGGCTACTAATTGAGTAAGATAGTCAATTTCATCAATTACAAAAACGGCATTGAGTTTTTCCTCATCAATTTTGTTTAGTAACCGTTTGAATACTTCACTAATTGCAAGCCCAGTTGTGGGTAATTCCTTCTCTTTTAGGCCCAGTTGTCTGCCTAGACTTACTAACAATCCGTATAATGTGGTTTCTTCTTTAGAATTAGAATACACTAGTTTAATTGGGAAGTTTGATTTCTCAACTCTTTCTTGGATTTTGGAGAGTACTTTTTTAACAACTAATGTTTTACCAGTTCCAGGTTTTCCATAGACTAATAGATTTGAAGGTCTTGATTTTTTTAGAATTGGTAATAGGGATTGAGTAACTTGTTCCTGTTCAGATTTTCTATGTAGTATGATTTCTGGAATATATGTAAAATGAAGGATATCTCTATTTTTTATAATTGATTTTCCAGATTCAGCTGCGTCAAGTAAATCATCTATAGGATCAGACATACTCACACACCTTTGTTTCCTATCAACTCTAACACAACCATATCTGAATTATGAGGGTATAGAATAGAATAGTAATTGTAGTTTAGTTTGTAATTAATTATTTTTAGTTAGTTTTAGTTTTTTTTAAAAAAATTTTAAAAAAAACATAGAGTGGAAATATTGGTGTGTGGGTTTATTCCTAAATTAGGTTTGAGTTAACATTTTTGTTAATGAAGAGTTAAGAAATCACCAAAAAAACCCATTTTGACCCCTTTATTTCTATTCCAGGCGTTAAGAAAAGTGTTAACACTGTGAATATCCTAAAATCAACCCCATCATTTCCACTCCAGGCATGAATTTATCTTATTTATAACATTAAATGAAATTTGATTGTTAACAACAAAAAACAGGCTAGGCGTGGCTTAGGCAGTTAATATTAACAAACCATTTAGTTAACAAATTTTCTGAGATCATTTGAACTGTTAACACCTGATTAAAAAGATCTCAAAAATGGCCAAAAAAAGGATTAGAATAGATATGGAAGACTCTGATGGTGCTCGATATGACATCAAATTAGAAGGCAATGTGACTAGAGATAAAGTTCTCAAAATATTTGAGATGATGGACTTGATGAATATTGAAGAAGAACAGGAACAAACCAACATGGATTCAATCGGTTCTAAGATTTGGAATATAGTGGATAAATACTTCCCAATGGGCAAATTTACTTCAACAAATATTCTTGAAAAATATGAAGATGAATATAACGAACCCGTAAAACTAAGTATAATTTCCACTTACTTGTCTAGATTTGCTACAAAAGGTAGGGTAAATAGAATTAGAAATGGCAGAGAATGGACATATCAAATCATCAAAATAACTCAAAAACAACAATAATAAACTAAGAAATAATGACTTTTCTTACCAATAATCTATCTTTTCCAAGAATCACTTTTACATACTCTCCTTTTTGAATATCCATATACTTTCTAAACTGTTTTGGAATAGAAATTGTCCCCGCAGAAGTGATTTTTACCAATACTTCATTCTCTTGTCCAGACATAAACTAATTATAATTTAATAATATAAATAATTTATTATATTATATAATTAATAATTTATTATAAAATATACCTATTTTGTGTGAAATAAATCCAAAATAACCTCAGAAAAACCCTTGACACTTTTTCATGCAATTGAAGAATTGGTTTGAACTTCTTCAACTTTCGCAATTCCTTTTTCAGTAATTGAATAAGTATATGGTTTTGATTCTGTGTTTCTTCGAACATAACCATCTTCAAATAATTTCTTCATTAGTCTTGAAGTATGCTCTCTACTCCTCTTCAATGTGATTTGAATATCACGTGATGTCATAGCCTTGTTTGTGATTAGATGTAACACATGATATGTTGGATTTGTATGCTCTATACTCGAAATATTAGGCGTAGGAATTGGTTTTTCAGGCTCAACTTCAACTTTACCAACTTTTTCAACCTGTTGTGGTTCCTGAACCTCATTCTTTGCCAGTTTCTCTAAAAATTGTTTTAATTCTAAATTTGGATCCTCGGATTTTTGCTCTGTTCCCTGTATCTCTAATGCATCTAGGCGTATTTTCATGTCAATTAACTGTCTTTCATAGTATTCTAGACGTTCAGTTTGAGACACATCAACCATTTCACTTCTTGATTTAACAAATGGACGTATCTTGTAGTATATGTATAGTCCACCTAAACCAACAATAAATGCTAAAATCACACCAAAAATCACCTCTGGATCTGGAATCTCCACTAACATCACATAATCTACTCATATGTCGTGATTTATCGTGATTGAACAACATTATTTCACACTTTAGATTAACAAACTCACACATGTAATCACACACAACTCGTTTTTGGATTGTTAGAGATAATCACAACCATCACATATTACATGCCTGTCTTACTAACCTGTCTATCACACTAACCACTTCATCTTCTCTTTCAGGAAAAACATCACTATCATTTATCACACTAATCTGTTCTGAAAGTTTTGATATCACATCTATATCATCAGGCAAAAGTATGCCTAAACCCCGAAAAAGTATGATTGAATAGAACAATCTAATTAATTTCTCCCTAGACTGCCCAACTTGCCTGTAATACGCACCTTTAGTTATAGAAAAATTAGATTCTAGAAGATCCTTCTGATTTAAAATAATTTCAACTTGTCTCTCTGTAAACAAAGATTTTTTGATAATTTTACGTATAATATTGTTAAAATTAGATCCTTCCAACTCTTCCATAGCTATACAAATCTGTATACTGACATTCCAATTAAACTTTAAAGAGTCATCTACAAACCACCTTTATGGCTGGAAATAAAGTTGAAACATTCCTAAAATCTGAATTAAAAAAGAAAAATGCATTATTATTCGTGTTAATTGATTCCGAGGTATCAAACCTAGATGTATCAACCAAACTTGCTAAAGATGTTGAAAAGATTGGCGCATCTGCAATTCTAGTTGGTGGCTCCTCAGCCACTGATCAAATTGAATTGGCTCAGGTAGTAAAAGGAATCAAAAAAGGAATAAAAATTCCAATAATTCTATTTCCTGGTAATGTTACAGGAGTTGTTCCGGACGCAGACGCAATTCTTTTCAGCTCACTAATGAATTCAGAGAATCCATATTTTATCACTCAAGCACAGGCTTTGGGAGCTCCCAGTGTTCTCAAATTTGATTTAGAACCACTGCCTACTGCATATTTGGTCATAGGTGATGGAACATCTGCCTGGTTTGTTGGTGCTGCACGTGGAATTCCATTTGAGAAACCAAAAATTGCAGCAGCATATGCACTTGCTGCACAATTCTTGGGAATGAGATTCGTATATTTAGAAGCAGGCTCTGGTGCAAAATCCAACGTAACTCCTGAAATGGTTCAAACTGTTAGACGTACATTTAATGGATTTTTGATTGTGGGTGGAGGAATAAAAGACGTCAAAACTGCTCAAAGTTTAGTCAAAGCAGGTGCTGATGCATTAGTAATAGGAACATTCCTTGAAAAAGGTGGAAGCATCAAAAAACTGGAAGAAATAGCAAAAGCAATTCAAAGAAGCAAGTAATAGAACTGTATTATGTCTGAAAATGACGCTATTTCTCGCATTAGTGGCATAAAAATGCCAATTTATTATCAAAATTACTATTCGAACCTCTCAACTGATACATACATAATCTTTGAAAAGGCAGCAGATGCCAAATCTAGTCTAGCAGACTCCTCAGGAATAATTGAGCCGAAAATCGCATTTGATCTGGCAGACAGAGTCGCTAAAATGCACGAAATTGATATTGCCGAACCATTAAGAGAACTACTCAAAATTAATGGAAAGGAACTATCTGCATTAATTCTTTCAAAAGAGATTGCCTTGGGAAAGTATTCATTAATAGATGCATCACTTGAGGAAAAACTTGATCTTGCAGTTAGAGTAGGATTAGCAATTGTTACTGAAGGAGTTACCATTGCCCCCCTACAAGGAATTAGTGAAGTAAAGATCAAGAAAAACAAGGATGGGACTGATTATCTTTCAGTATCAATTGCTGGACCAATGCGTTCAGCTGGTGGAACAGAATCTGCCGTTACCATGCTAATTGCTGATCATGTCAGAAAAACAGTTGGACTATCAAAATTTCAAGCCAATTCATTTGACGATGAAACTGGAAGATTTGTTGAAGAGCTTCGTATCTATGAACGAGAGGCAAGCAGCTTTCAATTTCATATATTAGATGAAGACATTGAACATGTGATATCAAATCTTCCTGTAGAACTAGACGGTGTTGATACAGATCCATATGAGGTTGTAAATCACAAATCAATGACCCGTATCAAAACTGATAGAGTTAGAGGAGGTGCTTTACGTGTTCTAAATGATGGATTGATTGGAAGATCAAAAAAACTCCTCAAAAGAATTGAAATGTACAATCTAGATGGCTGGGAGTGGCTAAATGATCTTAAGGGTGCTGTCCAGACAGGTGATAATCAAGAGGATGCTGCTGCCAAAAGAATGCGGGAGGTAATTACTGGCAGATCCGTATTATCCATGCCTAACAAATTAGGAGGGTTTCGATTAAGATATGGAAGAGCCTGTAATTCAGGCTTTGCAGCAGTAGGAATTCATCCTGTAATTGCTGAAATTTTAGATCATACCATAGCAGTTGGAACTCAAATCAAAATAGACATTCCAGGAAAGGGTGCAACCGTAGCATTTGTTGATTCAATTGATACTCCAATTGTACGTTTGAAAAACGGAAATGTAGTAAAAATTAGAGATGTAACTCATGGATTAGAAATTAAAAACGAAATTGAGAAAATCATACATCTTGGAGATATCCTCATATCGTTTGGGGACTTTCTTGAAAATAACGCCCAACTTGTACCTTCAGGATATGTTGAAGAATTTTGGATGGAAGAACTAAAACAAAAAATCCAAAAATATGAACCTGAAGATAAACTTCTAAAACAATTTTTGAGTAGAACCCCTACAATAGATGAAGCGCTAAAAATCTCCCTTGACTTTAAAATTCCACTCCATCCACACTATCTATTTTTCTGGGATATGATTTCTTCAGAAGATCTTGAACGACTTTTAGAACCATTATCTGTAGATGAGACTTCAATTGAATATCACTTACAAGTAAAAGAAATTTTAGAGAAATTAGGAACACCCCACAAAATTACAAATGAAAAAATTATCATTGAAAATCAAGAAGCAAAAATTTTCTTCAATTTGTTATTTAGAGAAAAACCCATAATTTCTAACTTGTCAGTCCCAAAAATTATTTCAGAATCATCAGGAATTCAAATTAAAAACAAATTCTCAACTTCTATTGGAGTTAGAATTGGCAGACCTGAAAAAGCAGCTGCTAGACAAATGAAACCACCAACTCACGTATTGTTTCCAATTAGTGATAAAGGTGGACCCACCAGAGATCTTCTCAAAGCTTCTAGAAATGAACACTTTTTTACAAATATTTTCAATCGACGTTGTGACAAATGTGATGAGCCCTCTATTGGTATCAGATGTAAAAAATGTGGTACAAAAACAACAATTACCTACAGATGTTCAAATTGCAGAGAAACTCTAACTGAGCCATTTTGTGAAAAATGTAAACGTAAGGCTCTTGCACATTCGCACAAAGAATTTCCGCTAAAAGAAAAACTATTATCTGCTCAAGAAAAGATGGGCATTCGTGCAAAAGAACCATTCAAAGGAGTCAAAGAACTTATCAATCAAGATAAAATTGCCGAACCTCTAGAAAAAGGACTTGTACGTCAAAACTTTGGTTTGACAGTATTCAAAGATGGAACTGTTAGATTTGATGCAACAAATTCCCCACTTACTCAATTCAAACCATCATGGATTGGAACATCTATTGAGAAACTAAAAGAGCTTGGATATTCACATGACATTGAAGGAAACCCTCTTGAGGATTCAGAACAAGTAGTTGAACTTCACATGCAGGATGTAATAATTCCTAATGAAAGTGGTAGATACCTTGTTTTAACATGTAAATATATTGATACACTTTTGGAGAAATTCTACGGCAAATCTCCATTCTATAATGTAAACAATTCAGAAGATCTTATAGGCCATCTGATAATTGGTTTAGCTCCTCATACTTCTGTTGGAATCGTTGGTAGAATTATTGGGTATACTGAAACTCATGTTTGTTTCGGGACTCCTAATTGGCATTCAGCAAAAAGACGAGATGCTGACGGTGATGCAGATTCAATAATGCTTCTTATGGACAGCTTACTTAATTTCTCAAGACAATTTCTTTCTGATAGAATTGGAGGATTAATGGATGCTCCATTATTAATACAACCTCTAGTTTTACCGCATGAATCTCAACCTCAAGCTCATAACCTTGAGGTCACAAAATCACTCCCTTTAGAATTCTTTGAATCTACACTTCAACAAATTAAAGCCTCAGATGTAACTTCAGTAGAAATTATCAAATCCCGCCTTGAAACAGAGAGACAGTTTTACGATTATTTCTTTACACATCAGACCTCATCTCTTACGACTTCAAAATCTCGCAGTGCCTATTCTACTCTGGGTTCAATGCTTGATAAATTTGATATGCAAATTAGAAATGCTGAATTAATCAATGCAGTAAACACCTCAGAAATTGTTTCAAATGTAATTTCAACTCATCTTGTACCAGATATTATGGGAAATCTTAGGGCATACGCTAGACAAAATTTTAGATGTACTGGATGTGGCAAATCATATCGTAGAATGCCACTTATTCAAACATGTACATGTGGACACAAACTAATTCCTACTATCACTAGAGGTTCAGTAGAAAAATATCTTAAACTCGCAAAAAGACTTGTTGACAAATATGATGTAGGTGAATACCAAAGAGGAAGAATCCATGCGTTATCAGATGAAATTGAATTAGTATTTGGAAAGAACCAAGGAGATCAATCTCTCCTAACTGATTATGCCTAAATTTATCTCAGTTTGACGTATTCATAAGCGCCTAATTTGTTATCAAAACAGAATTTTACTTTTTGATAGTTCTTTCTAAATGTCTTAACTTTTGAAACTAATTTTTTTGGATCCTTTTTATCAATCACAACTTGTTTTATCAAAAACGCAATTTCTTCCATTTCATTCTTTTTCATTCCAAGTCGTGTAATTTCAGAAACTCCAAGTCTAATTCCACCCGGATGGAAATAGTTTCTCCCTGCCTTAATATCCCCTGGAATAAGTTGTCTGTTTACAATGATGTTTGCTTTCTCTAAGTCTGCTTCTACCTTTCCGCCATCTGAATAATCCAAAACATTGACTGCTATCTGATGTGATTGTGTAAAATCTCTACTTTCTCCTAACACTTTGAATCCTGCACTACTTAATGCATTTGCAAATGATTTAGCATTTTTAATTACTTGACTTGCATAATCTTTTCCAAATTCTAAAGCTTCTGCAAAAGCAATTGCTTTTCCTGCCATGTTGTTAATATGATGACTACTAGTAAGACCCGGAAACGTGGCTTTTTTGATTGGTTCTTCATGTTCTTCAGAACCTAAAACTAATCCGCCCTGTGGTCCAAACAAAGTTTTATGAGTACTCATAGTCATTGTATCTACACCTTCACGTAGAGGATCTTGAAATTTTCCGCCAGCTATTAATCCAGCAACATGAGCTGCATCATAATTAATATGCATGTCATAACTCTTTAGAAAATCTGATAATTCTTTGACAGGATGAGGAAACAAGAATAACGAACCACCAAACATTGCTATCTTTGGAAGACGATTCTTTTTCTTTAACTCCTTGATTTTCTGTTTAGTTTTATCAACATCAATTGTCATCTCTTCTGCATCAAATGGATAAAATTCAATTTCTAAACCATGAACCAACCCAGCTGTTCCAGAATGTTCTTTCTTTCCATGTGAAATATGACCTCCAGCTGGAATTGATGGAGCAAGCATGACATCACCAGGATTTGAATAGGCTGAATAAATGGCAAGATTTGCAACAACACCTGAAATTGGTCTAACATCAGCAAATTTTGCTTTATAGAGTTTTTTGGCCAATTTCATACATTCAAACTCGACATCATCAATGTAGATACACCCTGCATAGACTCTCTCCCCAGGCCATCCTTCTGCATACCTATTTCCAAAATCTGAAATTATTGCCTCTCTAACGGCTGGACTTGGGATATTTTCACTTGCAATTAATGGAATTGAATTTTCAAACCATTTATGATGTTCTTTTAATTTTGTAAAAATTTTATTGTAAGATTCTCTATTTTGAGATTTTACCATATTTTGCAACTTGATTTTCCCAATTTAAAAACACCGATAAGATGTTGAATTTCCCTTACGCTGATCTGGAAGGTATAAAAGGGGAATCCTAAGTTTTTGCAACTATGGGTATGCAAGCCACTTCAAAAGGAAATATGCCGGTAGTATTGCTAAAGGAGGGCGGTTCAGAAACTAAAGGTAGAGATGCACAAAAAAACAATATTGCTGCATCTAAAATTATTGCTGAAATTGTTCATACCAGTCTAGGTCCTCGTGGAATGGATAAAATGCTTGTAGATTCACTTGGAGATGTAACTATTACAAATGATGGAGCAACAATTCTAAAAGAAATTGATGTTCAACACCCAGCAGCAAAAATGCTAGTTGAAATTTCTAAAACTACAGATAATGAAGTTGGAGATGGTACAACATCAGCTGTTGTCTTAGCAGGTGCTTTGCTAGAACATGCAGAATCATTAATTGATCAAGACGTTCATCCTACAATCATTGTTGACGGATATAGAAAAGCAGGTAAAAAAGCAAAACAATTTCTTGAAAGTATTTCAGATAAAATTTCTGCAAATGACAAAAACATTCTAACCAAAATTGCAAAAACATCTATGCAAACTAAGCTTGTAAGAAAAGATGCTGATCAACTAGCTGAAATTATTGTAAAATCAGTTCTTGCAGTGGCAGAAAAAAACAGTGAAAGCTATGATGTTGATATTGATGATATTAAAGTAGAAAAGAAAGCAGGAGGTTCAGTAAAAGACTCTATGATTATCCAAGGAATAGTTCTTGACAAAGAAATTGTTCATGGTGGCATGCCTAGAAAAATAACTGATGCTAAAATTGCATTGATTAACACTGCATTAGAAATTAGTAAAACTGAAACTGACGCAAAAATTAACATTTCAAATCCTCAACAACTAAAATCGTTTTTAGATGAAGAAAATAGAATGCTAAAGACTATGGTTGACAAAGTCATTGGTTCTGGAGCAAATGTAGTTCTATGTCAAAAAGGTCTGGATGATATGGCACAGCACTATCTTGCTAAAGCAGGAATTATTGCAGTTAGAAGAATTAAAGAAAGTGATCTTACCAAACTTGCAAAAGCAACAGGTGCAAGAATTGTTACAAACCTTGATGATCTCTTTGAAAAAGATCTTGGTACTGCAGATCTTGTTGAAGAAAGAAAAATTGAAGAAGACAAATGGGTATTTGTTGAAGGATGTAAACATCCAAAATCAGTAACTTTACTTCTTCGTGGAGGTTCTCAAAGAGTAGTAGATGAAGTTGAACGTTCTGTTCATGACGCATTAATGGTTGTGAAAGATGTAATTTTAAAACCTGAAATTGTTGCAGGTGGTGGTGCTCCTGAAACATTTGCTGCAACCAAACTTAGAAGTTGGGCTAAATCTTTAGAGGGAAGAGAGCAACTAGCTGCAGAAAAATTTGCCGATGCTTTAGAAGCAATTCCATTAACACTTGCTGAAAATGCTGGAATGGATCCTATTGATACTCTAACACTTCTTCGCTCTAAACAACAGAAAGGTGAAAAATGGACTGGAATTGATGTAATGAAAGGAAAAATTGCTAATATGAAGTCAAGTGATATTATTGAACCACTTGCAGTAAAACTCCAAATTGTATCTGCATCAGCTGAGGCTGCATGTATGATTCTCAGAATTGATGATGTTATTGCTACACAAAAATCTGGAGGAGGTCCACCTGGAGGCGGAGAAGGTGGAATGCCACCTGGAATGGGTGGAATGCCACCTGGAATGGGTGGAA
>JBHHVV010000027.1:0-19397 GCA_046754445.1 Candidatus Nitrosopumilus sp. | reverse complement strand
ACCAGAACCAATTACAGAACCCAAAGATGAGGAAGCTACTCCAGAACAATTGGCTAGATTGGAACAATTAGAAAAACAAATTAAAAAATTAGAATCACAACCAGAACCAATTACAGAACCAGAGTCTTCTTCAAGTCCTAGAGGTTCATTACCCAAGGATTCTACTGAAGAACTACCTCAAGAATTAGATCTTGTACCAGAACCAATTACAGAACCCAAAGATGAGGAAGCTACTCCAGAACAATTTACACAATTAAATGATTTGCAACAGCAAATCAATGACTTGGAAAATGTTTTGTCTACGCAAGTTTTCCCAGAATCTGAAACAGAACCCAAAGATGAGGAAGCTACTCCAGAACAATTTACACAATTAAATGATTTGCAACAAGAAATTGATGATCTAGAAAATGTATTGTATAATGTATTACATCCTTCTGATGATGAGCCCACATCCGAACAAATTTCTAGAGTGAAAGAATTAGAAAAAGAAATTGAAAAACTCGAAGCTGCTGATATTGAACATGAAATTATTCAAACATTGAGAAAACAAGATAAAAAATTAGATGATATTGAGAAAAAACTTCAAACTTCAGTAAGTGAAAAAACTTCTTCAGAACCAAACCTACTTGAAGCATATTGTGTCAAATGTAAAACAAAAAGACCAATTAAAAATCCTCAAGAAACAACTATGAAAAATGGTAGAAATGCAGTTAAAGGAAACTGTTCTGTATGTAACTGTAAAGTTTTTAGAATTATAAAAATGAAAAAATAATTATTTTTTAACTTTATCTAGTCACATTTGACCTGATTGCCATGCTTGGTTGAATTTTTTAATGGCTTCTTGATATGCAATAATTGAATCATCTCCTGATGTTGAAAGAAACTTCTCCCATTGCTCATTAAATTTTTTAATTGAATCAATATTGGTTTCTTTGAAAATATTTTCTATCATTTTTGTTTGTTGTTTAATGTATTGAGGAGCAATTTCTTCCCATGTGTTTTCCCAACTAGAACTGACTTTTTTTAACAATTCAGCGTCAGATTCAACTGCTTTTTGACATGCGTCATGATATGTCATCAAAGTTTCATTGGTAGCTTTTTGCCATTGTGCAAGAGATTCTTTCCATCCGTTTAGTGCTGTATTGTACTCCTTCCAGGCTTTTTCAAATTCTGGTTTTTTGGAGGCTGATTTAGTTTGTTTTTTCGGTTTTGAAGTTGTTTTTACGGATTTCTTCTTAGCAGTTGTTTTTTTTGTTGTTTTTCTTGCAGCCATATTGTTATTTAAAAATAGTAGATGTTAAATCTTTCAATTATTTCAAGATTTGAAAAAATCATTTAATTTTCTTCAATATTTTGATGCTTTTCTAAAATTTGGAATATGTTTTTGATCCTTGTTTTTAAATAATTTGTAATGCTCCTTGCAAAGATTTCTAGTTTCTCTAAAACTTATGCTTACTGTCTCGATTGCCTTTAGACTGCATTCTGAAATACTGCATTGCATATGTAAAATTAGTAAATTTCTTAATAAAACTTTGAAATAATATAATTACCCATGTAACTTTTTATCATCGCACAATGTCGAACAATTATGAATGATGATGAAAAAGGCAAGCGATTTTTAGAATTAATTGATGAACAAAGTAATCTTCAATGGAGTGTTGTTGCAAAACTAACATCATTGATTAAATCCGAATGGAATTCAAAAGAATTACAAAAAGAACTTGAAACTTTAGTGGAAAACCATACAAAAATCACAAAAGAACTGAACAGTCTTGATAACCAAAGTAGTATGTTATAATGCAGTATCTACCATTAATGCTATGAATAATACTGCCAAATAAGGACTAGAAAATTTAAACAGTGTCCATGAAGCTTTTTCCATGGGTTTAACAATCACCCATATCGATAACGCCACCATTAGTGCGCCTGATGCAATTGCAGTCCACAAATATATGCTTCCTACCATCTCTTCACCACTTTCTGTTGTAATGAAGAATGGAGCAATTGAAAACAATACCATTACAACAGTTGAACCTGCAATAGCTCTAGCTGATGTTTTCTCAGATTGTACAGCTGTTAACATTGGTACGTTTACTTTGTTATAATCCTCTTTGAAGTGTAATGTTAACGCCCAAATATGCATTGGAATCCAAATAAACACCAATCCTGCCATTGCAAGTCCCATTGTCCATAAATCTGACATACTAACAGCTACCCATCCAATCATTGGAGGTGAACCTCCACATAATCCTCCTAAAATTATGTTAGTTCTTGAATTTCGTTTTAACGCGTATGAATAAACAAGAACATTGTTTAGTAATCCAAATGCAATGAATGCCGTTGCCCATGCCCCTTGCTCTAATGTTGTAGTCAAAGAAATTCCAAACGCTAAGACTAATGAAATTCCAGCTAATGCTAGTCCAAAATTTCTTGCTTTTACTGCAGGATAGATTCTTTTTGATGGAAGAGGTCTACCTTTTGTTCTCTCCATAATTGCATCAATATCTCTATCGTGATAATTTGTTAATGTATTAGCAGCAGCTGAACCTGCTGCAACTGAAAATAACATCAGTAACCATGTTGCTGGTGAGATTTCAATACCGTAAATGTTGGATGCTGTTAATGCCGCACCAAATGCGGTAAAAACCAGTAAATACCAAATTTTTGGTTTTGTTAATTCATAATATACGGAAACTCTTGATTCTGACTTTTGTTTTTGCAATATTAGTCACTATCCTTTGATGGCATATATGGCATTGCTTTCATTCGTGATTTCATCTCAATAAATGATTCTGAAGATTGAATTCCTTCAATCCTGCCAATTCTTTCTGAAACCATCTTGTGCATCTGATCTAGTGATTTAGAGTACATTGTTACCAAAATGTCAAATCTTCCTGTAACTTCAGCAACTTCTCTAACTCCATCGATCTTGAATAATTCATCAATAATATGATCTCGTTTCTTTGTATCCATGTTTATTCCAGTTAGTGCTTTGACATTATATCCAAGTTCAGCATCATTCACATCAATTGTAAAACGTTCGATTAATTTTCTTTTAACTAGTCTTTTGATTCTTGAATAAACAACTGATGAATTTACATTGATTTTTTTTGATAAACGTGGAACTGAAATAGATGCATCATTGGATAGCTCTGATAAAATTTGTAAATCTAAGTCATCTACTTTAACCATTTAAAACACCTGAATCGATCTAGATTTCTGGATCTTATAAAGTTATTATTGTAAAAATTACAAAAAATAGTCTAAATCTTACCTTTTTTGTATAACATCTCCGCTAGCAAAACTGCTCCTTTTGCAGAACCCATTTTCTTGTTGTGTGAAAACAACATGTATTTGATTCCATTATCAAAGAGTTCTTCTTTTTCTACTCTTCCAATAGTTGTAGTCATCCCATCCCCAACTTCTCTTTCCATCCTAGGTTGAGGTCTAGTTGGATCTTCGTGGAATGCATAGTAGTCTTTTGGTGCAGAAGGTAATCCTTCAACTGATATGTTATGATTGTAAGAGTTGTAAAGTTCTTTAGCTTTTACAGGATCAATATCGTCTGATGTCTCAACAAATACTGATTCAGTATGACCATCAATTACTGGAACTCTAGTACATGTACAACTAACTTTAATGTCTGCTTCCTTAATTTTACCATCTTCGAGTTTTCCTAAAATCTTTCTTGTTTCTGTTCTAACCTTCCCTTCCTCTTTTGGTATGTATGGGATGATGTTATCTGTAATTCCCATAGCTGAAACACCAGATTTTCCTCCTCCAGAAATTGCTTGCATTGAAGTCATCAAGACTTTTTTTGCACCATATTTCTCTAAAAGTGGTTTTAATGTAATTGCTAAACCTGTTGTAGTACAGTTTGGAAGTGGAGCTACCCAGCCTTTCCAGTTACGATTTTTCTTTTGAGTTTCAAGTAATTCTGATTGTTCATCATTTATTCCTGGAATAAGGATTGGGACGTCTTCTTCATATCTATACGCAGAACTAGTTGAAATTACGGGTAGTTCTGCTGCCATTTTAGTTTCAATATCTCTTGCAGCAACTGATTCAACTGCTGAAAACACCAAATCCAACTTTGATGTATCAAGATCATCTATTCCTTTAACTGTCATTGATTTGATGTATTCAGGAATCTGTCCACCAACATCCCATGCAACAATTCCACTGGGGTCTTTTATTGCATCCAGATAGTTCTTTCCTGCTGAACGCTCAGAAGCTGCAATTTGAGTAACCTCAAACCATGGGTGATTTTCTAAAGATTGAACAAATTCCTGTCCAACTGCACCTGTAACTCCTATAATTGCAACTTTTTTCTTTTCCATATTTTGAAATTGATCGCCTTCAATTAATAATCGTTTTCTGAATTACCAAAACATACTATATCGGCCAATCCTATTTTGAACTGTGAAAATACATGTAAAATCCTCCATCTTAAGGCATATCCCTGTACAACATGGAGGAAAAAAATCTAAAAAAATCTCAGATTCACAAATTATCGATTTTAGCTCAAATGTCACACCTGTTGGAATTCCTCCATCTATAAGGAAATTTCTTAAAAAAAATCTCAGTGATGTTGAAAATTATCCTGATTCTAGTTCATCAGCACTAATTTCAAGTCTAAAACAATTCACTGGATTAGGAAAAAAAAATCTGTTGGTGGGAAATGGCGCAATTGAAATTATCTACAATTTCTGTTTTTCATTTTTGTCTAATAAGACTAAAGTATTGATACCTGTTCCAACTTTTCAGGAATATGAAACAGCATCATCTCTAAATAATTCTAAAATTTTATTTTTCAAAACATTAGATCTTTCTGAAAATATTGATTCCTTTGTTTCAAAAATACCGAAAAATGGATGTGTGTTTATATGTAATCCAAATAATCCCACAGGAAAACTTTTGTCAAAGAATCACATTATTTCAATAGTAAAAAAAGCAAAAAAACTATCCACTATAGTTTTTGTTGATGAGTGTTTTATTGAACTAGTTCCAGAATCTAATGAATCTGTAATATCATATGTAAAAAAATTTGATAATCTCTTCGTTTTACGTTCTTTAACTAAATCTTTTGGAATCCCTGGAATAAGAATTGGTTATGCAGCTGCATCAAAATCAATGATAGAAATTTTACAAAAGATAAAAATTCCTTGGAGCGTAAACACTATAGCACAAGATGTGGGACTTGTTGCTCTTAAAAATAAAAAACATCTTATAGAATCAAATAAAATAATAAAAAATGAATATCAATTTCTAAAAAATAAAATTGCAAATTTTAGAGGAGTTACATGTTATGATTCATTTACAAATTTTATTTTAATAAAAACGAAATGTGATTCTACTAAATTACAACAAAAATTACTAAAACATAAAATCTTAGTACGTGACTGTAAAAATTTTCATGGATTAAACAATCACTATATTCGTATTGCTGTAAAATCACACAAAGATAATCTAAAACTAGTAAATGCGTTGGAGAAAGTTTTATGAAATCTTTGATGATTCAAGGAACGTCTTCTGGTGCCGGAAAAACTACACTAGTTGCAGCACTTTGCAGAATTTTTTCAGAAAAGGGTTACAAAGTAGCTCCTTTCAAATCACAAAACATGTCAAATTTTGCATATGTCACACCTGATTTTGAAATTTCTCGTGCTCAGGCGATTCAAGCTATAGGTGCTAAATGTGAAATAACTCCTGATCTAAATCCAATCTTACTCAAGCCTGCAGGACATTACTATAGCATTGTGTATCTAAATGGTAAACGCTACAAGAAAATGCATGCGAAAGACTATTATGAAAAATTTGTTAATTCCCAAGGATTTCAGATTGCATCAAGATCATTGAAAACTTTACAGAAAAATTTTGATTTTGTAATTTTAGAAGGTGCAGGCTCTCCTGCTGAAATAAATTTACAAAAATATGATATTGCAAATATGAAAATTGCTCAAAAAGCAAATGCGTCTGTTTTATTGGTATCCGATATTGACAAAGGCGGATCTTTTGCAAGTGTTGTTGGCACAATGACCCTAATTGAGAAAAAATATCAAAAACTTGTGAAAGGTTTTGTATTTAACAAATTTAGAGGAGACATTGATGTATTAAAACCAGGCTATCGAAAACTCAAAAATATTACGAAAATACCTGTTATGGGTACTATTCCATTGATAGATCTAAAATTACCTGAGGAAGACTCTCTTCACGCAAAACCAAAAGAGATTACTTGGAATAAGAAAAACATATCAAAAATAAATAATGAATTAGATAAATTGGCAAAAATTGTCAAATCAAACCTGGATGTCAAATCAATTGAGAGAATGCTACAATGATCTTTGAAGCAATAGCAATTATTGGATTTGCAATATTGCTTGATTTAATTTTTGGAGATCCTAAAAATAAGTATCATCCAACAGCTTGGATTGGAAATTTAATAGGTAAATTAGCTCCAATTACAAGAAACCAAAATCCTGTATTAGAAAAAATTGGAGGAATCATATTGATAATTATTATTTCAAGTATTGTAATTTTCCTACTCTTAACTTTGAATATTGGAATTTCTTTGATATCAACTGATCATATTTCATTAATAGTGTCTTTGATAGTCGGTGCTTTGTTACTAAAATCTACTATTGCTGTTCGTGGAATGGAAAAACATGCTAAAGCAGTAATGGATTCGCTTGATCAAAACAATCTCGAAATGGCTAGAGATAATCTTTCAACCATTGTAAAGAGGAATACTAAGAATTTGGATAAAAATCATGTAATTTCAGGTGTGATGGAGAGTATTAGTGAAAATACTGTTGATGGAATCACAGGTCCTCTGTTTTATTATGCAATTTTTGGTTTACCTGGAGCATTTGTATATAGAATAATCAATACCGCAGATTCTATGATTGGTTATAAAACAGATTTTTTCAAAAACCTAGGATGGTTTGCAGCAACTTGTGACACGATTTTAAATTACATTCCATCTAGACTTACTGGATTGATAATGATTGTTTCAGCTGCAATTTTACAAAATAATTGGAAAGAATCATACAACACAATGATTCGTGATGGCAAAAAAACTGAGAGTCCAAATGCAGGCTATCCTATGGCCGCACTTGCAGGAGCTCTTGAAACAAAATTTGAAAAGATTAATCATTACAAATTAGGAGATGGGACCACAATATTATCAAAAGAACACATATCATCTGCAATTACTATGATGAAACTTACTTCAATTCTTTTCTTTGGAATAATTACTATTCCAATAATTACAATTTTGTCGTTGATTGGATGGTGGATTCATGCTTAAAGAAATTGGTTCTGTTTTTTCTTTTCTTACCATTTTTCCATCTTCTAATGCAACATTAGAAAATATTGCAAAATACATGTATCTTTTTCCAATTGTTGGAATTGCGATAGGACTTTTAGTAGGATCTTTTGGTTTTGGATTATCTTTCTTTTTAGATCCATTACTTGTCAGTCTACTAGTTGTTGCTTCAATTGCAATTGTTACTGGAATTCATCATGCAGATGGTTTAGCTGATTTTGCTGATGGTCTTATGGTGAAAGGAAGTAAAGATTCAAAGCTTAAAGCAATGAAAGATATTTCAACGGGTTCAGCTGGAATTGTTGGAATTGTTTTATACCTTGTTGGATTGATAGTCACAATTTCTCTTACCACTGGATTTGATTTGTTTAAAGCAATTTTGATTAGTGAAATTTTAGCAAAATTCTCAATGGTGTTGATGGCAAGTTTGGGAAACTCAGCATCTGTAGGCTCAAATTCATCCTTTGTAGAAATTATGAAAAATAAGAAAAAACTTGCAGCAGCATTCGTTTTCATGATTATTCCAGTAATAGTAGTGGGAGAAACTACTGGATTGGTAATGCTTGGCGTAGCTGTAACTCTGACTCTTTTCCTTTTGGCTTTATCAACCCGAAGTTTTGGAGGAATAACAGGCGATGTGTTGGGTGCAACAAATGAATTAACCAGATTAGCTTCGTTGATGGTGTTTGTTTCAATATGATTTGTCTTGTAATGGCAGGCGGAAAAGGCACTCGAATGAACTTAGATAATGAAAAATTGTTACTCAAATACAAAAAACCAATAATTCTTCATGTTGTTGATTCATTAAAAAACTCAAATAGTTTTTCAAAAATTTTAGCACTTACTAGTTTCAATTCTCCTAAAACAAAAAAAGTATTACAAGAAAATAATGTTGATACTTTTGATACTCCCGGAATTGGTTATGTAGAAGATTTGAATTTAGTATTAAACACCATTAATGATTCAGTATTAGTAACTTCTGGAGATTTACCATTATTAGATGAAGAAATAATTCAAATAATTATAAAACAATTCAATCCTCAAAAAATTTGGACTAGTGTTCTTGTGACTAAAAAATTCTTATCTTCGTTGGGATTAGAATCTGATTACTCTGTAAAATTTGATGATCAAATTTGTCATTACACTGGAATTTCTTTAATTAATTCAGAAAAAATTTCATCACTTGAAAATTTGGAAGAAAATTATATTATAATTGATGACAAGAGAATTGCATTTAATATTAATTCAAAACAAGACTATGATTTACTCAGCACTGCCTGAAACTTTACCATTAATTTTGGCTTTTGAACCAGTTGCTTCTGCAATTGCATTTCCACAAGAATTACATGCTACTTGTGTTGATGCATGAGAATAAACTACTTGTAATTCACCACATTCATCACAATTGACTTTTTGAAACTTACTTGATGGTTTTGGAATCTCAATATGATCTTTCTTCATGCTGCCACCAACTCAAATTTCTTAATTCTAACACCAAGTTTATTGTATTTCTTTTTACAAACAGTACAAGTCATAATAGGAGTAACTTTCTTTGTAACTTTGGCTGGTTTTGCTAGTTTTGGGAATTTTTGTCCACCATATCCTTGTTTACGCTCTGCATGTCGGCGTTCACCTCTTGCAGAACCACGTCTTTTTCCAGCCTTGTAAATGGAGACCTTTTGTTCAGTATGTGTCTTACATTTTGCACAGTACTTTCTGATCACCTTTGGAATGTTCATATCAACAAAACCTCTTAATCCGTAATTTAAGCATTGAATCTATAATAGGCGCAAAATCTAATTCATAACTGTGACTTCGAGCCTAGCAAATTCGATCTCTTCATTGAATTCTGTTGCAATGGGGGATAAAAAGGCCGATCTCATTTTAAAAAATTGTCAATTATTATCAGTTTACACACGGGAAATTATTCCAAAATCTGAGATTGCAATTATTAATGATAGAATTGCATATGTTGGCCCTGATGCTTCCCATACTATTGGACCCAAGACAACTGTTCTTGATGTAAAAAACAAATATGTTTCTCCAGGATTTGCAGATCCACATTTACATATTGACCAATTTGTTTTACCATCAGAATTTGTGAAAAAGGCACTTCTTTGTGGTGTTACTTCTCTGTTTTCTGATCCAATTGATGTTGTCAGTGTTGGAGGTTACAAGGGATTCCAAGAATTCTTAAAACTTGGTGAAGACTTACCTGTACGAATTTTTCAAGTAGTTCCTGGGGGTCTTCCAGTAGATACAAAATTTAGCAATAGTAATTCTTTAACTTTATCACAAGAAAAAAAAGCAATAAAACATCCACATGTTCTTGGATTAGGAGAAGTTTTTTCATGGACCAAAGTTACTTTACGTGAACCAAATACAATGAAATCTCTTTCTGCAATGTTAGAATGTGATTGTATAATTAATGGTCATACAGCTGGTGCAAGTGAAAAAAAACTTAATGCATATGTTTCATCTGGAATACTCTCTTGTCATGAACCAATCAACTTTGATCAAGTTTTAGAAAGATTACGTCTAGGGATGTGGATAATGATTAGAGAGGGTTCTATTAGACGTGATTTGAAGGAAATTATTCCTCGCGTTTTATCGCATGGAACATATCTAAACCGTTTAATGTTTTGTTCTGATGGTCTTGATCCTTTAGATATTACAAAATTTGGCCATATTGATCACTGTGTTAGAGAATCAATCAAACTTGGTCTAAAACCAATAGATGCAATTACTATGGCATCAAAAAATAATTTTGATTATTATAACATGGGAAAAGATCTCGGTGGTATATCTCCTGGAAAATTAGCAGACATTCTAATTTTTGATGATCTCAAATCAATAAAACCAAACAGAGTCTTTGTGGGAGGAAAACTAGTAGTATCAAATGGAAAAATTGTAACATCTATTAAAAGAAAAACAATATCCCCTTGGATTAAAAAAACTGTTAAACTAAAAAAATTCTCAAAAAATGACTTTTTGATTAAATCAAAAAAGAAAGATGTGGTTGCAAATACAATATTCATGCAAACAGAAATAATTACAAAGTTAGGTTCTGCTGAACTTCACTCAGAGGATGGTGTAATTCCCGCATCTTTGGACTCTGATATTTGGAAAGTAGCGTCTTTTGATAGAACCCATGGAACAAATAGACACTCGATTGGATTTCTTGAAAATTTTGGTGCAGATATTGGTGCTTTTGCTTCTACTTGGAGTTTTCATGAAAATGATATGATTGTAATTGGTTCTAGTGATTCTGATATGGCAATAGCTTCTAATCATATCATTAAGAATCAAGGTGGATTAGTAGTGGTAAAGTCTGGAAAAATTCTTGCTTCTTTACCTTTACAGTTTGCAGGAATTATCTCAACTGATACTTTTGAAAAAGTCTCATCAAATTTTGAAAATATTAATAATTCTATCGTAGATTCTGGATGTAAATTTTCTAGACCTCATCTGATTCCATTATTTTTGCCTTTTTTGGCTTTGCCTTCTGTCAGAATTCTTTCAGGTGGGATTATTGATGTGAAAAAACGCAGTTACATCCAACCGATCAACTAAGTAATGTTAAAAAGGGGGATTCAGGGGATTGTAGCTGAATCTAAATGGCATCAATTCAACAAGGACCAAATGGACCTGTTTTAGTTCTCAAAGAGAGTGCTTTACAGCAAAAAGGTAAGGACGCTCAACAAAACAATATAGCTGCCGCAAAACTGGTTGCAGAGTTAGTAAAAAGTAGTCTTGGACCACGAGGCCTTGATAAAATGTTAGTTGATTCCTTAGGTGATGTAACTATTACAAATGATGGAGCTACTATTCTCAAAGAAATTGATGTTCAACATCCAGCAGCTAAAATGATTGTTGAAATCTCTAAAACTGTAGACAATGAGGTAGGTGACGGTACTACTTCCTCGGTAGTTTTTGGAGGTGCTTTGTTGGCAAGAGCAGAAGATTTACTTAAAAAAGATGTTCATGCGTCAACTATAGTAGATGGATTTCAAGCCGCATCTGAAAAAACTCTTGAAATTTATTCAGAATTATCAAAGAAAATCCAACCTGATGATAAAGAATCTCTTATCAAAATTGCCTCTACTAGTATGCAATCAAAATTAATTTCTGAAGACAGTGATACCCTTTCAAAAGTTGTTGTTGATGCAATTCTTAGCATTACTACAAAGAAAGGTGATGATTATTTTGTTGATCTAGAAAATATTAAAGTTGAAAAGAAAGCAGGTGGTTCTATTCAAGATACACAAATTGTAAAAGGAATTGTTCTAGATAAAGAAATTGTCCATAGTGGAATGCCAACCAAAATCGAGAGAGCTCATATCGCATTAGTAAATTCAGCATTAGAAATTGAAAAAACTGAAATGAGTTCAGAGATTAGAATAACTGATCCAACTCAAATACAAATGTTCCTAGAAGAAGAAAATAGAATGCTAAAGACTATGGTTGATAAATTACATGATATTGGAGCAAATGTCTTAATTTGTCAAAAAGGAATTGACGATATTGCACAACACTATCTTGCAAAGCATGGAATCATGGCAGTTCGTCGTGTAAAAGAAAGTGATATGATTAAACTTTCAAAGGCGACAGGTGGACGAGTAATTAGTAATCTCGATGATCTTACTGAAAAAGATCTAGGTAGTGCAGATGTAGCTCATCAAAAGAAAGTTGAATCTGATAAATGGGTCTTCATTGAAGGCTGTAAACATCCACAATCTGTTACAATGTTAATTCGAGGTGGTTCTCAAAGAGTAATTGATGAAGTTGATCGTTCTATTCATGATTCTTTAATGGTAGTAAAAGATGTAATTGAAAAACCCGAAATTGTTGCAGGGGGAGGAGCTCCAGAATCATTTGCAGCATCACAACTCAAAGATTGGGCTGATAATTTTGATGGAAGAGAACAACTTGCAATTAAGAAATATGCCGAAGCATTAGAAACAATTCCATTAACTATTGCTGAGAATGCAGGAATGGATCCAATTGATACTATGGCAAATCTAAGAGCAAAACAAAACCAAGGAAGAAAATGGACTGGAATTGATGCTAGAAATACAAAGATTGCAGATATGTTGGCAATTGATGTAGTGGAACCAATTGCTGTAAAAGAACAGATTATCAAATCTGCTACAGAAGCAGCATGTATGATTCTTAGAATTGATGATGTAATTGCTACATCAGGTGCACCTGGTGGCGGTGGTGGCATGCCACCAATGGGATAGAATTAGTTAAAACTTAAGCCCTACAATTTTACTAAATTATTGTTGTTCAAGCTTGGTGTAGATTTGGGTGGAACTAAAACAGAGGCAATCTTGCTTGATGAAAATCTAAATGTTTTGGAAAGAAAAAGAGTTTCAACCCCACAAAATGACTATGATGAAATCTTAAACACCATTTCATCATTGGTTTTAGAAATTTCATCAAACATTTCTGATTTTTCTATTGGGGTTTGTACACCTGGTGCAATTTCAAAACATACGGGTATGATAAAAAATAGCAATACACAATGTTTGATTGGAAACCCCCTAAAAGAGGATCTTGAAAGAAAATTTGGGAAAAAAATTTCAATGGAAAATGATGCTAATTGTTTTGCTATGGCAGAAGCTAAAATGGGTGCAGCGAAAGACTTTGGTTTAGTTTTTGGTGTAATTATGGGCACCGGAGTAGGAGGTGGTATAGTTATTGATGGAAAACTACATTCAGGAAGGACAAACATAGGTGGAGAATGGGGACATCACACATTACATCGGAATGGAAATCAATGTTATTGTGGTAAAACTGGATGTGTTGAGACTTACATTAGTGGTCCTTCGTTGGAAAAACAATGGATGAATCTTTCTGGACAATCTATTTCTCTTCCAGAAATGATTTCTAATGTGGAATCAGAAATAGGTCAAAAATGGAAAAATAACTTTCTAGAAAATTTTGGATTTGGACTTGCTAATGTTATTGATATACTAGATCCTGATGTAATTGTTTTAGGTGGTGGATTATCCAACATTGATTTTTTGTATACTGAAGGAAAAAAGTCAGTATATGACAAAGTTTTTTCAGATTTAGTTGATACTCCTATACTGAAAAACAAATTAGGTGATTCTGCAGGCGTGTTTGGTGCAGCGCTTCTCAACTAATTATTATGGGCAACCATCAATTTTCTCAATGTAATAACCATTTGTCATAATTTCAATTTCCATATCATCTGGAACAGACTGTGTATGACAAAATTTGCATTCTTCTGTGCTTACTTTGGCTGAATCTTCTCCAATTTCTTTTAACCATTCTTTTGCAAATGAAATTGCTTTTTCTGTATCGTTTTTGTCTGTCACTACATCAAAATGCATTGTATGTCCATCCTTTGATTTTACGTATGTATCATAAACATGAAAATCCATAAACATCAAAAATTTTAGGAATATTTATTTTTAATTTCTAAAATTTTTTCTACTATCCCAAGAACGTTTGCATCTAATTCAGTACTAATTAGAATTAATCCTGCGCCTCCAATTGGAACAGTTAATCGAAAAATTTTTTCATATTTTGTAATTGCAAACATCGGCTTTCCAATTTTTTCCGATGTTTTTTTACGTGTAGACCATCGATATATTGCATGAGACAAAGACATCTCTGTCTCTTCTCTTGTTAGATGACTTTTTAGGCCTTGTCTCATCTTATCGTATAGTTCCCCATAATCATAAATTCCTACATATCTGATTTTTGTATCAGCGTCTAAAACTTTATCACAAATTTCTTCATATTCCAAATTTATCACTATTGAGGTTCAATTGTTGCAGGTGGTTTACTTGAAATTGTATATGTCACCCAGGTTACATCTTCAATCTCATTTGTTATTCTGTTGCTCATTTTTTCTAAAAGACCATGTGGAAGTCTAGTCCAGTCTGCAGTCATTGCATCTATTGAATCTACGACTCTTATCATGACAATATTTCCATATCTTCGTTCATCTCCAACAACTCCTACTGCCCTATCATCACCAACTGCTGCATAAGCTTGCCATACTTTCTCATACAAGCCTGCTTCTAGTAATTCGTCTTCAACAATTCTACTTGCAACTTTTGCAATCTGTAATTTTGTTGGCGTAACTTCGCCAATAATTCTAACTGCAAGTCCTGGACCTGGGAATGGATGTCTCATGAAAAGTTTCTCTGGCACTTGAAGGATTTTTGCAATTTTTCTGACTTCATCTTTATACAAATCACTTAATGGTTCTAAAATTTCCAAATTGAGCCAATCTGGCAATCCTCCCACATTATGATGAGATTTTATCACTGATGCAGGTCCTTTAGAAACACCACTTTCAATTATGTCTGGATATAATGTACCTTGAGCCAACCATTTGAAAGGACCATTTTTCTCAGCAAATTCAGTAAAAACATGAATAAATTCTTCACCAACTATTTTTCTTTTTCTTTCAGGATCCTCTACACCTTTTAATTTTCCAAGAAATTCATCTGCAGCATTAACTGCAGTAAAATCTACTTTGAAATTATCTTTGAACATCTCTTCTATTTCTTTTTCTTCATTTAATCGTAATAATCCATTATTTACAAAAACACACTTTAGTCTATTGCCTATTGCTTTATGAATAAGAAGTGCAACTACCGTGGAATCTATTCCTCCACTCACTCCACATAGTACATTTCCTTCAATTTTTGAAATTTTTTCAACTGCTGAATCGATAAAACCCTCCATAGTCCAATCTTGATTTGCTCCACAAACCTTCAAAACAAAATTCTTGAGAATCTCTGTACCTTGTTCTGTATGTACTACTTCTGGATGAAATTGAATTCCATAAATTGATTTGTCTTCGGAAGCTATTGCAGCTGCTTTTGCACCTTCAGTGTGTCCTATAACTTGAAATCCTGGTGGAATTTGTTCTGCTTCATCTCCATGACTCATCCATGCTCTAACTGATTCTCCTACTCCATTTAGAAGATCTTTATCATTGTCAATTGTTAATAATGATGAACCATATTCTTTGTTTGCTCTTTTTACTTTACCGCCAAATTTGTTTACAATTAATTGATGTCCATAACAAATTCCAAGTAATGGTAAATCCATGTCAAATATTTTATTTTCCGGAACTGGAGAGTCAGAATTATAAACACTAGATGGCCCACCTGAAAAAATAATTCCTTTTGGATTGTGTTTTTGTAATTCTTCATAACTAATATCATATGGGACAAGTTCAGCATACACAGAAAATTCTCTAATTCTTCTACAAATCAAATGACTATACTGTGACCCAAAATCTAAAACAACAATTTTATCCATACTATCACTTTTTGATATTTTCAAGCATTCGTGTTAGTGACCACCCTGCAGTATTGATTAATTCCTGGACTCTTTCTTTTTGCCTATAGTTTTTGATTATGATTTCTCGAATATCTGTTCCATTCTTGTTAATTATGTAATCAATGATGGATTCTTTTTGGATTTTTCCATTTTCTGCTTCAACAGAGTCTTTCTTTTTCATTTCTCCAATAATTCTGTCTAGGAAAAATGATTTGAATGGAGGCGTATCAGCATTTATCTCAATTTCGTTGTCTAAAACGATGGAAACCTGTTCTGGTGTGACATATGCGTTGGCAATTAATTTCCCGTCATTTACTCTTTTAATTGGAATAGAATTTTCTCTAGGGTTTTCAATAATCTCTGGTTCCTTTGTTTCTACATTTTGACTTTCTAATTGAGAAGCTTTTGTAAAACTAGAATCTTTCAAGAATAGATCTAAAACTGTGATATTTTTCTCTAACATTTCTATGGATTCCTGATGTCTGTCAATCTGCTCGATCAAACTGTCTTTCAAAGCAACAATTTCCTTTACCTGTTCCTCTGAAAATTTCATAATTTGATTAATGAAGGATGGGTATTAAATGCATTCTAGGTAATTATATTATCCAGATCCTTGTATGTGATTTTTTTGAATCCTTTAATTGGTTTTGATGTTGTAAATAATTCTGATTTTGAAATGGATGATAGCCATTCCAAAAGAGATTCGCCTTTTTTTAATTTCATTAATTTAATTTTCCTTTCTGTATTTTTCGTGTTTGAAAATTTTCCAATTCTGTCTCCAAAATCCATTCCAAACAAAATAATTTTTTTTGCTCCATAATGATTAGCTAAAAAAACTCCTCTGTCACCATCTGTAAATCCACCAAAATTCTGTATTTTACTAAAAGGTGTTGATTGGGTTGTTCCAATACAATTTTTAATTTTTTTAACAAATTCTAATTTTTCTTTGTTGTCTCCATGTGCATGTACAACAAAAATTGATTCTGTTTTTGCAATTTTTTTTAGGGTTTTTTCATCCCCATCTAAATCTGTAATTATTATGTCTGGAATTATTTCATTTTCCACAAGTGACTTTATTGAACTATCTGCAGCAATTTTGATTGATTTTTTATAATTTCTCAATTTTGGAATTGCCGTAGATAATGATGGCCCTGAACCTATTACAAAAACAGTCTTTCCTTTGAGTAAACTGATTATTTTTTTATTTATATCTGATTTTCTTAAAATTGAGTTTAAATGAATGGCTGAATCTTTATCTTTCTTTTCACTATAGTTGAATTCCTTTAAGATATCTGAATATCTATTTTTCCAACCTCTAATCATCATATGACTCAAATTGCATTAGTTTTTGATAAACCATGTGGCAAAAATTGGAAATGTAGGCGTAGGTAAAAAAAATCCTGTCCGTATTATGGGAATTCTAAACACTAGTCCTGAGTCATTTTACAAAAAATCTGTCCACACAAGTAACACCGATATAAAAAATTCTATCAAACAGATGGAAAACGATGGTGCTGATTTTATTGATGTTGGGGGAATGTCTACTGCACCCTATCTCTCTACAATAATCTCTGAAAAAATTGAATCAAAAAGAATCCTTTCTGCAATCAAAATAATTCAGAATGCTTCGAATCTCCCAATTTCTGTTGATACTTGTAGGGCTAAAGTTGCCAAAGATGCATTAGACTGTGGTGCTGAAATCATTAATGATATTTCTGGATTAAAATATGATGTAGAAATGAAAAACGTTATTTCGGAATATTCCACATCTTTAATTTTATGCGCTTATGATTCTAAAACTGTCTCAGGTAATGCTGTATCTTCAACTAAGAAACTTCTTAGAGAAAGCTTGAAAATTGCCAAAAATTCACATGTACCTACTCAAAAAATTATATTGGATCCTTCGATTGGCTTTTTTAGAAAATCTGGAAAAAGCCCATTCTTTACAAAAATAAAATCTGATTGGGTTAAAAGAGATCTATCGATTATTCAAAATCTAAATTCGATAAAGCAAAATTTTCCAATTTTGATCTCAGTTTCAAACAAATCTTTTCTAGGAACCTTACTGAACAAAGAAAATCCTTCTGAACGATTATTTGGTTCTATTGCTGCCGAAGTAATATCTGTCATGAATGGAGCTGATATCATTCGTACACATAATGTCCAGGCCACCAAAGATGCGGTAACAATAGCTTCTGAACTATCAAAACAACACAAAGGCTTATAATCAATATTTAACTTTCTTAACAAGGTTTCATTGGAATTCAAAGAAGGATTAACTTTTGACGACGTTCTTCTTGTACCCAAATATTCAGATATTACAAGTAGAAGTCAAACCGATCTAACTACAAAATTGTCTAGAAACATCTCAATTAACATACCATTTGTTAGTGCAAATATGGATACAGTTACAGAATCAACAATGGCAGTAGCTATGGCACGAGCTGGTGGTATTGGGATCATTCATAGATTTTTAACAATTCAAGAGCAAGCAAATGAAGTTCTCAAAGTAAAACGTTCAGGCAGTGTAATGATCGAAAACCCATATTCCATATCTTCAGACAAGTCAGTTCAGAACGCTTTAGATTATGCAGAAGATAAAGAAATTTCTGGTCTTCTAGTAGTTGACTCTGATTCTAAATTAATAGGAATCATTACAGAACGAGATTTACTATTTGCTGATCCAACACATAGCATTCAAGATGTGATGACCAAAGACGTTGTAACTGGAAAACCTGGAATTACATTAGATGAATCTAAAGAAATTTTACACAAACATAGAATTGAAAAATTACCTATAGTGGATGATTCCGGATTTATCAAAGGATTAATCACAAGTAAGGATATTACAAATATTGCAGATTATCCTAATGCATCAAAAGATAAGAAAGGACATCCATTGGTTGGAGCAGCAGTTGGCGTAAAAGGTGACTTTTTAGAACGAAGCGAATCCCTTTTGGAAGCAGGTGCAGATGTACTTGTTGTTGATATTGCACATGGTCACAGCGAAAATGCAATGAGTACAATCCGTAATATCAAAAAAGCATTCCCTGATTGTGAATTAATTGCTGGAAACATTGCAACTGCTCAAGGAGCTGAAGATTTGATTAAAGCCGGTGTTGATGCAGTAAAGGTTGGCGTTGGTTCTGGTTCAATTTGTATTACCCGAGTTATCACTGGTTCTGGTGTTCCACAATTAACTGCAGTAATGGATTGCGCAAAAATTGGAAACGATCATGGAATTCCAATTATCTCTGATGGGGGAACTAGAACTTCAGGTGATGCCACAAAAGCTTTAGCGTCTGGTGCTTCATCAGTAATGGTAGGTAGTATGTTGGGTGGAACTGATGAATCTCCAGGTACAGTTTTGACTAAAAATGGTAAACGCTTCAAAGTTTATCGTGGTATGGCTTCGTTGGCTGCTTCAATCGGCAGAAAATCAAAAGAGACTGGTTCAATGTCACTTGATGATGACCTTAATGATTACGTTGCAGAAGGAGTTGAAGCTATGGTTCCATACAAAGGAACCGTTACTGATATTCTAAAACAGCTTACTGGCGGAGTGCGTTCTGGATTGAGTTATTGTGGTGCTCATACAATTCCACAAATGCAAAAAAATGCAGAGTTTATCCAAATGTCAAGAGCCGGGTTTGCAGAAAGTCAACCCCATGATGTCTCATTAATGTAGATAATTTTTTAAACAGTATCTGAACTTCTTCAAGTATGTTATCCAAAC
>JBHHVV010000026.1:0-20240 GCA_046754445.1 Candidatus Nitrosopumilus sp. | reverse complement strand
TGATTTGTCTACATAGATGATTTCAGGTTCTGGATTATGTGTGATTTGTGGTTGTTGATCAAAATCTATTGAATACATTATGCCTGCAGTAACTACTGCCGAAATGACTATTGCGATTGGAATTATTATTTTTGAACTCATTTTTTTCTACTCACCTTCTTGATTCTTCTTTTTTTGAAAATCTGACATTTAGTGATTACTATTGTTTTGTAGTTTGAGATAAAAGGTTTAGTGAAATCCAAATTTTACCAAACAATTTACATATACAGTAAAGTCCCTATCAACTTTGATGTCTTCTGACGAAAACTCTAATGATAATTTTACTGAAAAAATTAAAATTCTTGCAACAGATGATGAAAAGATAAAGTCATTTGGTGAGTTATTTACTAATGATTCTAGTCGAGAAATTCTCCAATTACTATTCAATGAAGAGTTGACTGCAAATCAGATTTCTCAAAAAACAGAAATTTCACTTCAATTAGTAAAGTATCATCTAAACAAACTTCAGGATTTGGGAGTAGTAAAAATTTCAAAGATTGAAAAAAATTCAAAATCTCAAGATATGAAAGTTTATGCTGCAACAAAATTCAGTATTGTAATTGTTCCGCCAAATCTTTCAGAAAAAACAAAAGAAAGTAAATTACTTGTTCGCTCCTTTAGACATATTTACAAAGTTGCAGGACTGGGAATTGCAACTGGTATTTCTGGTTTACTTTCATTATCACAACTACAAGGAAAAAAAGTTTCAGTAGATGATGGTATTGCAAACAGACAATTTGTAATGGAGGAATCTCGTAAAAGTCTTGAATCTGTGGCAGAAGATACTGCACAAGAGACTATGTCATCTATGCCAATTACTGAATCAAATCTTGATCAAGACATGATGAATATTACCGAAACAATAACTGACTCTGACTCTATTCTTTTTGGTTTTGACTTGTTTTTACTGTTGCTAGTAATTACAGTGATTCTTGGTGGAATGACTTTGTTTTACTTGTTAAAATTTAAATCAAAATAACTAGTCTAATGTCACTTCTATTGTAACTCTCTTTTCCTTGACTCTTTCTTCTCCAGGATATTTTAATTCTGAAATTTTCTTAGAAAATTCTTCATCTGTTACTTGGCATGCCTTTCCTGAATATATTGCATTATTGTATTCTATTTTGACTTCAGGACTTGCAACTGCATTTTGAAACCAATCTCCATCTGGTCTATGTCGTGAAAAATAGATTTTTCCATTATAATTTACCGCTCTGAGCATTACTTTGTGTTCTCTTCCTGATTTTCTTCCTTTTGTAATCAGGTATGGTCTGAATAATTTCTCCTCTATTTCCATGCGTAATTTGTTCTGTCAAGTAATTTAACCCCATTGCTAGAAATTTCTGATATTTGGTATGATAAGCAAATCTGTTGATTTGATTTCATGTCCGTAAAACTAGAAGGCATGTCTACCAACATGGCTACAGCAGATACTTTTACTGGAAAGAAAGTAATCGATAGAGAAGGAATTCAATATGGTAAAGTCAAGCACATCCACATTAACCAAGACACTCTTGCCGTATGTGGGGTAACAATTCGTCAAGGATTCAATAGAGACTATTTTCTTGCAGATGATTATATTGACAAATTCTCTGAGGAAACATTACTTCTGAGTAGACCTCCAGTTAGAATAGGAATTCCAGTTGTTGACATTGACGGTCATAAGATTGGAAAAGTCAAACGATTGCATAGAACACCGGAGACTAATGAATTGGAGTCAGTAGAGGTTAAAGATGGCTTGACTCATTCTAAAATTCTATCCAAATCAGAAATATGGGGAATAGGAGAAAAAGTCATTTTAAGAATGACTAAAGAAGAATTCAAGAATATTGAATAATTTCTTTAAACTTCTTTTTTCAAAATAACATTTTTTGTTTAGTTTGCTTTTTTGGAACATTCTGCACAAACAGGAATCCCTTCCTGAACTGTTACTTCGACATTTGAAGAGTGACATTTCTGACAAAGTCCTATCATAAAGTAAATTCTGAAATGACTCTTTAAATTTTTTATGCAGTTCAAAATCAATACTTAGCAATTTATAATTGCACAATGCGATCAAAGTATTGTTTTCTATAGAAACAAAATCTCTCACAAAATCATTTGGAGATGTGATAGCTGTAGATGATATTTCTTTTTCAGTTGAGAGTGGAGAGATCTTTGGTTTTCTTGGACCTAATGGTGCTGGAAAAAGTACTACTATGATGATTCTTACAACTTTGTTAAAACCTACATCAGGACAAGCTTTGATTTCTGGATTTGATGTGACAGTTGATGCAAAAAAAGTACGAGAAAATATAGGATACGTTCAACAAGAAACAACTGTTGATGAATATCTAACGGGGAGAGAAAACTTGCTACTTCAAGCAAAACTTAACCACATACCAAAGAACGAAATCAATCAAAGAATTGATGATGTATTGGAATTAATTGAATTATCTGATAAACAAAATGAGCCTGTGGTTACTTACTCTGGAGGCATGAGAAAAAGATTGGATATTGCAGGCGGTCTTTTGCATAGACCAAAGGTATTGTTCCTTGATGAGCCTACAGTTGGATTAGATATTCAAACTAGAAGGAAAATTTGGAAATATCTAAAAAAAATTCACAATGAGTTTGAGATGACAATTTTCCTTACAACTCACTATATGGAAGAGGCGGATCAACTTTGTGATAGAGTTGGAATAATTGATGGTGGAAAGATTCAGGTAATTGATTCTCCTGAAAACATGAAAACTGCTATGGGAAATGAGGTAATTTCGCTTGAAATCGAGGACATGGAAAATTATGATTCCTTTTTATCTGAACTAAAAAAAATTGAATTTATAGACAAGATTGCTGAGGATGGTTCTAACCTTACTCTTTTTGCATCAAATGGAACTGAAGTAATTCCAAAAATTTTTCAAATCTCATCTGAACTTAAAATAAAAATTACGTCTATTGCATTAACTCAACCAACACTTGATGATGTTTTTATCTCCTATACTGGACATGAGATAAAAGATGACGATTCTGGTTTTAACAGAAAACGTGAACACGCAAAGATGAAGAGGTTACGTGCATGAATTCCTTGATGTATGATACTTATACGATTTTTTGGAGAGAACTAAAAAGATACAAAAAATCCCGAAGTGGGGTTTTAATTCGTTTAATTCAACCTGCAATTTGGATAATAGTCATAGGGAATACATTTTCAGGAACTCAACCATTAATTCAATCAGTTGGGTTTGAAGGAGAATATATTGAATTTATGGCACCTGGTGTCATTATACTTACTGCAATTTTTACTAGTATTTTTGGCGGTGTCAATACATTATGGGATAGACGTTATGGTTTTATGAATAAAGCATTAACCTCTCCAATTTCACGTTCGGCAATTGCTCTGGGAAAAATGTCTGCAATCTCCTTAATTGCAGCTTTGCAAGCCAGTTTGATTTTAGGAATTGCTTTAGCAATTGGTGTTACTTTTCCTAATCCTGTAATGATTGCGCCAATTATGGCAATTGTAATTTTGTTTTCGCTGGGATTTTCAGGAATTTCAGTAATGGTTGCAGCAACTGCAAAGTCTCAAGAAACTTTTTGGGGTGTGATAAATTTTCTAGGAATGCCATTGTTTATGCTAAGTCCAGCATTATTTCCATTAGAATTACTTCCTGATTGGCTTGCAGTTATTGCAAAACTAAATCCTGTCACTTACACTGTTCTTTTAGTTAGGGAATTAATGACAGGTGTTTCTGAGGGAGGAATATCAATAATTCTTAGCCTCGGAATTATCTTTGTATTTGTGCTTGTCATGGTTGGACTTGCAAGTTATGTGTTTACGCGTGAAGTGAACAAACCATTCTGACATAAAGTTGACAAAAAATAGTATTTTTGTTAACTCTGCTGATCTTTGTAAAATTTTGAAATATGTGTATGTTGTCAAAACTTACCATTACTGTAACTATCTTTTCATTATTCTTAGCATCTGCTGCATTTGTTCAATATTCTTCAGCACTTGGAGATTATGATTTAATATCTGAATGGGGTCAATTTGGAATTGCAAACGATGGGCATCTTTCCTATCCTGAATTTATTGCAGTTGATAGTGAAGGAAATTCATATGTGAGTGATTTAGGAAATAAGCGAATTCAAAAATTCTCTAGTACTGGTGAATATGTTTCTCATTGGGGACAAAGCGGGACATTGCCTGGAGAGTTTCATTACCCATCTGGAATTGCAATTGATGGCAATTTTGTTTATGTTGCTGATCATGACTTGCATAAAATTCAAAAATTTTCTCTTAATGGAACTTTTGTTGAACAATGGGGGCAAAAGGGAATCCATGATGGTCAATTCAAATACCCTAATGGTGTAGCTGTTGACTCTGACGGATTTGTTTACGTGGTAGATACTGGAAACCAAAGAATTCAAAAATTTACTTCTGATGGGGATTTTGTTTTATCTTTTGGTTCCAGTGGAATGGGTGCTGGTCAATTCCTTACTGCAATTGGAATTGATGTTGATGAAGAAGGATATGTGTATGTTACTGACAAAGGAAATCGTAAGATAGAAAAATTTGATTCTGAGGGAACTTTGATACAATCATTTCCCTACAGTGCACCAAACTATGTCTTTTCTCCTGAAGGAATATCTGTTGATCCTACTGGGAAAATATTTGTTGTAAACTCTGCAAATAATCTAATTTTGTATTTAGACCCAGAAAAAGGATTATCACTTGACACTTTTGAGAAGTTAGGTCCATTTTCTGAAAAATTTGTATCGCCTATTGATGTAACATTGGGAGTAAATGGAGAATTGCTTGTTGTAGACTCTGCTGCACACAAAGTAAAGTCATTTGAAACTCCATTTTATGTTGAACCTCAATTTTCTGAAAAAATTGAAATTGCAGTACCTGAAATAATTGATGACTTTTCATCTGATGATATTGATCCTACAATAATGGCACCAAGTGACTTGATTCTTGAGGCCACCGATTATTACACTCCTGTCTTTACTGGAGAGGCCGTTGCATCTGATAATGATAGTGGAATTAACACTATTTTGAATAATGCTCCTGAAAAATTCTCGTTAGGTGTTAGCAAAGTCACATGGATAGCATTTGACAATGCCGGAAATACTGCTGAGGCATTCCAAATCATAACAATTAACGCATGTGGCAAATCTCAATCAGAATATAATCATATAGTGGGCACTAATGGAGATGATATTCTTCAAGGAACCTCATCAGATGATCTGATTTTTGGATTGGGTGGGAGTGATGTAATTATTGGCAATGATGGAAACGATTGTATCTTTGGAGGAGATGGTGATGATATTATATCTGGTAATGGTGGAGATGATACCATTACCGGAAACACTGGACATGATATACTTAGAGGTCAATCAGGATCTGATGTGCTTTACTCAAATCACGGTTCTGATGTAATTGATGGCGGTGTTGGCTCTGATAGATGTTATGCATTTTCAGATTCTGAAAATTATCTAATGATAAATTGTGAATAATTCTATCTATATAGTCAATAGGGTGATCTTGTTTTTTCGTAATCTATGATTGCTAATTGTAAATAAATTTCAAAACATGTTATTCCAATGAGAACCAAGATAACATCATTGCTGATGATCGCAACTCTCGTTGCTATCTTGCCACCATTAAATGCAAATGCTGACTCCATGCCAGATGCGCCTGATCCAAATGTTGAATTTAATTTAACTGGAGCTGGTGCAACATTCCCATTTCCCTTAATTGATTTGTGGAGAGTTGAATACAAGAATGTATACGACAATGTAAATCTAAACTACCAATCAATTGGAAGTGGTGGTGGAATCAAACAACACATTGAAAAAACTGTAAATTTTGCAGCATCAGATAAACCAATGAGTGATTCTGAAAGAGAACATGCACCAGGAACACTACACATCCCTGAATCAATTGGAGGTGTGGTTATTGTGTATAATATTCCTGAAGTTCCAAACAAAGGACTGAAATTAACTGCAGATGATGTCTCAAAAATATTCTTAGGGGAAATTACAAAATGGAATGATCCTGCAATCACTGCAGTAAATCCAGGATTGAATTTACCTGATAAAGATATTGTAACGGCACACAGATCAGATGGTTCAGGAACCACTTTCATCTTCACAGATTATTTATCTGCTATTAGCCCAACATGGGATGAACAAATAGGTAAAGGAAAATCTGTTCCTTGGCCTAATGGTCTTGCTGCTGCAGGAAATGAGGGTGTTGCTGGAATTGTAAAGTCAACTGAATATTCAATTGGATACATTGAACTTGCATACGCATTCCAGACAGGAATGTCCTATGCCTCAATTCAAAATGCTGACAAGACTGCATTTATCGAACCTTCCTTAGCAAGCATATCTGATGCTTCTGCTGGAGTTGCAGATACATTACCTGCAGCTGAAGAAAATTGGAGTCATGTATCTATTGTAAATGCTCCAGGTCCTGATTCTTATCCAATTGCTAGTTTCACATACCTACTTGTGTATGATGATCTAAAATCTGTGACTAAAGATAAGGCTCAAGCAAAAACTGTAATTCACCTGATACATTGGATGATTACTGATGGCCAAGAATTCTCATCAAGTTTACTATATGTTCCACTTGCCGATAAGGTAGTAGAACTAGGAAAACAAGGCTTGTCCAAAATAACCTATGATGGAGAATCTCTTTGGGATTACAAGGCATCCGGTGCATTAGAAATTCCAAAATGGATTAGAGATAATGCAAAATGGTGGTCAGAAGGAATGATAACTGATCAAGACTATATCAATGGACTACAATTCCTCATCAAAGAAGGAATTCTCAAAGTCTAAACTCTTTTCTTTTTACTTTATTTTTTATTCATATCTAATTTTATTTTTTTTATTTTAATTTCATGAATCCCTTTTTTAGAATTTTTTTGATCTATATAGTATTACGAGGACTATCTATGAGTATATTCTATTCGGATATAATGAAGATCCAGCTTATAGATGCTTTTTTGTTTTGAACTTCAATGACGTACAAAAACGTAACGAACATTGCAATTTTTAGCATTGTTGCACTATTCACTGTAACTTCTTTAGGACTTTCAAATGTATATGCAGAGGAAAGTGAAGGATACAAAATGATAGGTGATGTAACTCCTGTTCTGACATTTACATTTAGAGATGGAATTGAAACACATTCATTCCCCGTATTTGATATGGGTGAGAACTTTGTTTCTGATTCTGGGGTTTCATTTTCAGTAGAAGGTACTGTATCAAATACTCCACTGTTACACAAAGCTTTGGATGAGGCATACAAATACAGATTTTCTAATGCAGCCTTTGACTATCAATTCAAATACTTTGATGTTGATGCAGATTTTGTAAAAGATGGTGTATCTGTAAACTCACTTGATTACAACAATTGTAGAATTGATAATTATGGAATTGAAACACTTGATTCAAACGATTTTGAAAGTTACTTTAAAGAAGTTGGATTTGCAATAGTTGATAAAATTGACTTTGTATGTAGTGGATTAACTTCTAATAATGATGCAAACATAACCGCTACTACAGGAACCTTGATTGATCACGGCACATCTGAATTCAGATTTGCCAACGATATGAGAACTTCTGTCACTTTCTCCTTTAATGATGGGATGGAAAAAATCCAATTCCCTGTATTTAATCTCGTTTCAGGATATGGTGAATCTAACAGAAATGTTTCAGCTGAATTTTCAGTAGAAGGAATTCTGGATTATTATCCGTTACTGCAAGAAAAAATTGATAATGCAAGACAAGTTGCAGGATTGACTGCCTCTTCAAATGAAGACTTTGATGCCTTGGTAGAATTTACTAACGGTGATAAAGTCTTGAGAGGGTTTGATTTCACAGATTGCCGAGTATCTTCAGCAGAAATCAACACTCAACGAGATAAAGAGGAAGGATTCACTGGAAAGAGTGGATTTGTAGTAACTCAACAATTAGGATTTACTTGTGCCGGAATGGATGCAGTAAACATGTATTTTGATGAACTACGTGGAAATATTTCTATTTGGAAAACCACTCACTTAGAAAATGAGTATGTAGAACCAATTCAGAATACTGATAAAGGTTTGAGTGTTTTTGCTACAATTACTTCTGATGTTGGAACTGAGACAATAGAATTCTCAATGTTCAAACAAAGTGATGTGCTTACGGCAACTGAAAAAGTTAACGATGATAATGGTAACAAAAATGTAGCTGCTGATGCCTTTACAAGAAAAACAGTATATCCAACTCTGGAACTGAGAGGAATTGTAGGTGATTATCCAATATTGTATAATCATGCTGATGATGCACTTTCCATCAACGGTGTGATTGGAACTCAGTATCGAAATCTTGTAGATATTGATGTTGAATTGATGTCTGGTGATCAGGTAATTCGTAGCTTTAACTATGCAAACTGTAGAGCAACTGACTACATTGTTGGAACTGATGCAAACAAAGAAGAAAGCTATGTGAAAAATAAATTTGCGCTAGAAAATGTTTTTGACTTTGAATGCCAAGGATATCATCCAAACAATCCAATCTACGACGCAATGTTTGAAAACTATGAAAAAGCAGACCTAATCGCAACAAGTGATCTTAGGGATACTTCTGATTGGGCTCCAGGTTTCTACGCTCAGTAGAAATATATTTTTTCTTTTTATTTTTTAATTAAAAATCCAATCTGTTTATTCTTCATAAATAACACTTTGAATATTCTCATCAATTGCAACTTCTGCAATGTCACTTGAATACTCTGCAATTCTTCTCAAATCTTCTAGCAAGAATCTGGTTATTGTGGAGTTTTTCTCCGATTCTTTGATTTTACTCATAATTTGTTTTTCCTCGTCAATTACTTGATTTACTTTTTCTGCAACTTTTTCTCCTTTCTCAAAATCATGCTCTTGAACGGCTGAAATTGATTTCTCAAAGACTTCTAGTGATTTCTCAGATAATTTCTTTATTTTTCCTAAAATTTTTGAATCTATTTTATCTTCTACAAACTTTGTTCTTTTAGCTATTCGTACTGCATGATCTGCAATTCTCTCAATTCTGCTAACTACTGCTCTATACCCTAAACAATCTGACGATCTTCTCAAACCCATATCTTGCAAAATATTCTTGTTTCCCACAGCTAGGATCAAATTTCGTCTCATGTACAGACCAAATCTGTCTACCTCATCATCCATATTTACAACTTCATCTGCATGAATCGTATCTACTTCCTCAAGTGATTCTATTGCTTCAAGTACCATGTTGTTTGCCATTAAATACATTCTTTTTAATGCAGTATCAAATGATAATTCTGGTAGTCTGGTAAGGATTTGAATAACAATGGTTTCAGAACTGGATTCTACAATTTCTGTTCCAATCATGGTAGAACGAACCAATTCTCTAATACTTCTTGAATGTTCTGAAGGAATTCTCATCCCTTTAGTTTGAATCTTTATTGTTTTGTAACCTGAAAGATATACTGCAATAATTTTCCGTTTTATGGAATCTCCTGAATCTTTTTTGCTGGAAATAACAACAGCAGTACTTTTTTCTGATTTATGCTCCCCTTCTTTGGGAATTAATGTTAATGAATTGTTGGAATTTTTTATAATTGTGACATTTTCACCTACTTTGATCTTTAATTCTTCTATCCAGTTTTTTGGTAGCGAAATAATGTATGTGGAACCACCACTGAGCTGCATCCTTCTAGTCTGTTTTGAGCTTTCTAATGTTTCCAATTATAAACACATAGAAAATTTTGCTATTTACAATTTTGTTATGAATCTATATAGAACTATGATGTTCTCATAAAATATGATCAGATCCTAGATAACTCGATTTTCACGCCCAACAAGCATGGCTATGAAAAAACTAAAGCCAGAAAAATCAAGCAGGAGTCCAATTTCTGACAAACTCTTCAAAATCGGAGCAACTGTTGCTGGTGTTTATGTTTTAGTAATGATTGCTTTGTTGGTCTTTCAATTAGTTTCAGAATCTTACCCAATTTGGGAGGAAGATGGTTTGTCATTCATTACAAAAACTGATTGGAATGCTGTTGAAGGACGTGAATCTTTTGGTGTTTTGCCCTATATTTTAGGTACTTTGGTTACCTCCTCTCTTGCCATGCTAATTGGTGTTCCTCTGAGTATTGGAATTGCCATGTTTATCTCGGATGCTCCTGCGAAAATTGGTGGACCATTAGGATTTGTAGTGGAACTTTTAGCTGCAGTTCCTAGTGTAATTTATGGACTTTGGGGTCTCTTTGTTTTTAGATTATATTTTAAGGATTGGATAGAAAAGCCCTTACATGATTTGTTTGGTGATTCAATCTTTTTATTTTCTGGAACTCCATTTGGTCTTGACATTATCACTGCAAGTGTGATTTTAGCTATAATGATTATTCCAACAGTATCTGCAGTTTCTCGTGAAGTGATGAAAGCAGTTCCTCAACAACAAAAAGAGGCAGCATACATGTTAGGTGCAACAAAATGGGAAATGTTCAAGCTAGCAGTATTTCCTTATTCTAAAACTGGATTAATTGGAGCGTCTATTCTTGGTTTGGGAAGGGCAGTTGGTGAAACAATGGCAGTTACAATGTTAATTGGAAATGCAACTGGTATTGCAGCAATTCCTTCATCTTTATTCAAACCAAGTCAAACCATGTCTAGTATCATTGCAAATGAATTTGTTGAAGCTTCTCCAGCATCATTACATCTTCCTGCTCTAATTGCAGTCGCATTAGTCTTGTTGTTAATTGCAATTACAATCAACATTGTTGCGCATATTTTGGTTACTAGAATGTTAAAAGTAAAGGAAGGTGCAATTAACAATTGAGTACTACAACTGAAAGAAGACAAGAGTATAGGGCATTATTCAAACAAAATGTCGAAAAACGCCTACTAGTTGACAAATCAGTGAGAATTATTGTTTTTGCTTGTGTGGTAATAGCGATTATTCCGTTAGGGAGTATTTTAGTAGAGGTTTTTAAAAATGGCGCAGCCGCAATTAGTTATGAATTTCTAACTGAAACTCCAGGAGCCATTGGCTCTGGTGAGGGTGGAATTGGTCCTGCAATTCAAGGAACTCTGATAATTATTGGGCTTTCCAGTCTGATTGGAGTTCCGATAGGTGTGATGTCTGGGATATATCTATCTGAATATGGTGACAATAAACTAGCTAGATCTATTAGATTTTTCAATGACGTGTTTATGGAATTCCCATCAATTGTACTTGGAATTTTTGCATTTTTGGTAATTGTTTTGATATTGGGTCACTTTTCAGTTTGGGCAGGAGCTTTTGCATTGTCTCTTATCATGTTTCCAATAATTGCTAGAACTACTGAGGAATCTCTGAAAATGGTTCCTGTAACTTATCGTGAAGCAGGAACAGCTCTTGGTTTGAAAAAATGGGTGATCACATTTAGAATTGTAATCTCTGCAGCAAAAAACGGAATGGTTACGGGAATTTTACTTTCCGTTTCTAGAATAGGGGGTGAGACTGCCCCATTAATAATGACTATTCTTGGCAGTAGTCAGTTCTTTAGCAGCATGGATGTTCCAATGGATGCACTTCCTTTGAGAATTTGGAGATTGTCTTTACTGCCATATGATAGTGCACAATTACAGGGATGGGGGTCAGCTTTAGTTTTGATCATTATAATTCTGGCTATTAACTTGGCAGTAAGATACTTCTTTGCAAGTAGGAGTAGAAAGAGTGGAATTTTCGGACAATTAATTAAGAAAGGAATGCATGCAAAAAATTGACAGCCTTGAGTATTAAACCCGCAAACACGGAAACACAGGGGAGATCTGAACCGCCATCCATAATTGGTTCTGAAAAATACAAAATGATTGCAGAAAATGTCACAATAAGCTATGATGGAATAGAAGCAGTCAAAAATATCACAATGAAGTTCAAAGAAAAATCTGTCACTGCATTAATCGGTCCTTCTGGTTGTGGTAAAACTACATTCCTTCGTTGTCTTAACAGAATGCATGACATGACAAAAAATGCCAAAGTCGATGGAAAAGTGATGATTGATGATATAGATCTTTATGACAAATCTATTGATCCTATTTATCATAGAAGAAAGGTTGGAATGGTTTTTCAAAAACCAAACCCTTTTCCAACAATGTCTATTTATGATAATGTCACTGCTGGACTCAAATTAAACGGTGTTAGAGATAAAAAAATCCTAAATGAAATTGTAGAAGATTCTCTAAAAATGGCATATCTTTGGGATGAGGTAAAAAATGATCTGAAAAAATCTGCAATTGAGCTATCCGGAGGACAACAACAGCGTCTATGTATTGCAAGAGCATTAGCTATTCAACCTGAAGTTTTGTTGATGGATGAACCTGCATCTGCACTTGATCCTATTGCAACACAAAAAATTGAAGAGACAATTACCGAATTAAAAAAAGAGTATACCATAATTATTGTAACACATAATATGCAACAAGCAGTTAGAGTTTCAGATTATACTGGATTCATGTATCTTGGTGATTTAATTGAGTTTAGAGAAACAAAAAAACTTTTCACAGACCCAAAAAATGAATTAACAGCAAAATATGTTCAAGGACAGTTTGGATAGATGGCTCGTTTAATTGATCCTTCATTGCAAAAACTCTCCTATATTATGGCTGAAATGGGAGATATGGTAATTGAATCAATTTCCCTTGCAATTGATTCTTATCTTGATGGTACTAACACTATGGACAAAGTTCACACATTGTCTAATTCAATTCGTTCAAAATACTACGAAGTGGAAGATTTAACATTTGATATGCTTTTGAAATATCAGCCTGTTGCAGATGATTTTAGATTAATCCGTTCATCCACTGAAATCTCTTATGCATTTGCTAGATTTGGGAGATATGCGTATGACATTACACAAGTTCGTGATTTATTTGGAGATGTGTCTGAATGTACTAATGCCTCTCTGGTTGAATCTACAAAAAAAGTCAAGCATATGATTAAAGAAGCAGTAATGTCGTTTGCTGAACTTGATGTTAGAAAGGCAATCAAAATTCGTGAAGATGAAAAAGTGATTGATAAAATTTACAAAGAGAGATTGCCAAAACTAATTGAATCTAATAATACAAAATGTGCCTTGGCAGAAGCCTTGCTTTTACGATATTTGGAGCGCATTGGTGATCATGCTGTTTTCATGAGCGATGCGATTAATTACATCGTTACTGGAAAACATAGGCCCAGTGAGGAACGAATAGCTTCACATACAAAACCAGAATAATCCATACCTTGATTTTTATTCTGGCAGAAATTTTTTGAAATATTCAAATGGATATCTTACAATTAATACAATCTAATCTTCTAACTCCAATCATTCTGTTCTTTTTGTTTGGAATCATTGCTGCTCGAATAAAATCTGATTTAAAAATTCCTGAAGCAATTTCTGAATTTTTACCAATCTATCTTCTAGCTGCAATAGGACTCCATGGAGGAATTGAGATGCGAAATACTGGCTTTGAAAATATGTTGATTCCTATGTTGGTCGCAATTGGTCTTTCATTATTATTTACATTAAATCACTATCAAATCTTACGAAGACTAGGAAAATTCAACATATTTGATTCGTATGCATTAGCATCTACATATGGTGCAGTAGGAGCTGTAACATTTTCAGTTGGTCTCTCTTTTCTTAAAAACCAAGGAGTATCATCAGAAGGATATCTTGCAGCAATTCTTGCGGTGTTAGAACCTGTTGCCTTTATTTTGGCAATATTTTTGACAAACATGGCAGTGTCAAAACAAATTCGTACCAAAAAACAATCTTTCACAGATGATGATGCTTCTGATATTGACATGGGCTTACATGAAACAAAAACAAAACTCTCTCAAGTATTGCATGAATCCATTACTGGTAAAGCGATAGTTATTCTGCTAGGAAGTATTGTTATTGGTTATATTATTGGGGAGGAAGGATTCAGATCAATCCAAATCGTTTTTGATGAAATGTTTACTGGTGCAATTGTAATTTTTATGATAGAGATGGGAATTATTGCAGGTCAAAGATTAGATGATATCAAAAAAGTTGGTATTTTTCTCACTGCTTTTGCTGTAATCATGCCCACCTTTAATGGAATAATTGGTGTTCTTGTTGCAACTGCTATGGGATTGAGCCTAGGAGGATCTGTCATGTTCGGTTTATTATTAGCTAGTGCATCCTTTATTGCAGCACCTGCTGTTTTACGTCATGCAATTCCACAAGCAAAACCTAGCCTTTACATTACATCTGCATTAGGAATTACATTCCCGTATAATATCATTGTACTATTGCCTATCATGTTTACCGTATCCACTCTTGTACATAATGGAGAAGGATCGATAGACTTATTCAATTACATCCTAAATGACTGAATATGAAACTCTACACTGTAAAATTGTTAACTATTACTTGTGAAATTCTTGCACAAAAAAATATTATTGAGATTTTAAAAAATCATGATATTACAGGATATACTACTTTTGAAGTTGAAGGAAATGGCGCACGTGGATTGCGTGGTCAAGGTTTCAAAAATGAAAAAAATGTCAAAGTTGAGGTGATCATGAGGGAGGAAAAACTATCTGATATCATTGAAGAGATATCTAGAACATTATTTGCAAATTTTGCTATCGTTCTTTACGTTAGTGATGTTGGCGTAGTCCGAATGGAAAAATTTTAGCAACAAGAATCATCTGAACATAAAACCGGAATTTTTTTACTAGTTTTTGTAACACTTGAAATAAGTTCTGACAATTGATTGCTTGAAATTGCATATATTGCCTTTTTTCCTTGGTCTCTTGATTTTACAATTCCACATTTCTTTAGTGTCTTCAGGTGATGTGAGACTAATGGTTGGTCTTTTTTTAATTTTTCAACAAAATCGTTAACACACAATTCTTTGTTTTTTTGTAATAGCTCTAAAATTTCAAATCTTGTTTCATCACACATGCATTTTAATAGACTAACTCCATTCATATCAATTTAAATTTATATAAACTGATATTTATGTGATGATATGGATAATCAAGAAAATATCCTTTTTGTGTGCGTAGAAAATGCTGGTAGGAGTCAAATGGCTGAGGCATTTTTTAAAAAATATGCATCAAAGAAATTCAATGTTACAAGTGCTGGAACAATTCCTTCACCACAAGTAAATCCCATAGTGATACAAGTAATGAAAGAAATTGGAATTGATTTAGATGATCATTCGCCAAAACTTTTGTCACGCCCAATGATTGAAAATTCTACAAAAACTGTCAATATGGGATGCATGGATAAAGAATCATGTCCATCTTTGTATGTAAAAGATGTTCTTACTTGGAATATTCCTGATCCAAAAGAACAATCAATTGACGATGTACGAAAAATTCGTGATCAAATAAAATCAAAAGTTCTGCATCTGATTCATTCTATTGAGGAAAATAATTAATGGCATATTCAAATTTACAAATTTTTACTGTGGAACTTATTGGAACTTTTATTCTTGTTGTTTTTGCAACAGGTTCTATTGTATATGATGCTGAAGTATTTGATGGTAAGTTAGGAATTCCATTTGCAGCAGTTGCACCATTTATTGCATTACTTATTGGTGTGTATTCTTTTGGGAAGATTTCATTAGCTCATTTCAATCCTGCAGTGACTCTTGGTTATTACATTACAGGACATATTTCAAAAATTCAAGTTGTATATTATTTTACAGCAGAAATTATTGGAGCAATTCTTGGATCCTTGTTTGTTATGATGTTTATTGGAGAAAAAGAAAATTTAGGAGCCAATGCCCCAAATTATGATTTTCCAATATTTTTGATTTTTCCAGTTGAAGTTTTAGCTTCTGCAATGCTTATGGGAGTTATCTTTTATGTTGTTTATACAAAAGGTTTGAGGGGATTTAGTGGAGTTGCAATTGGAGGTATAGTTGGATTGGATATTCTGTTTTTGGCTTTTATCTCTGGAGCCTCAATGAATCCTGCTAGGGCGCTTGCTCCTGCATTATTATCTGGCGCATTTGAAAATCTCTGGCTTTATTGGACAGCTCCCTATGTTGGAACAACAATTGCTGCATTTTTGTTTCGGAAGCGATTTCAAGCCCAACGAGCCTCAAATTACGAATAATAATGACCCAAATTACAGATGAATGTTGACTAATTCTAAACTATTCTCAGATTCCAAGAAAGTCATTCCTTCTGGTGTTAATAGTCCCGTAAGATATTTTGAACCATACCCATTCTTTACAAAAAAAGCAAACGGCGCATATGTTTGGGATTCTGAGAATAAAAAATACATTGATTTCTGTAATGGTTATGGGGCATTACTCTTAGGTCATAGAAGAAAAGAGATCATCAATTCTGTCTCAAGTCAACTCTCAAAAGGTACTCTCTATTGCACCCCTACTGAATCTGAATTAGAATTATCAAAATTAATAATTGGAAACTTTCCATCAATTGACAAAGTACGATTAATGAATACTGGCGGTGAGGCAACAATGACTGCAATTAGATTATCTCGTGGTTATACAAAAAAGAAAAAAATAATAAAATTTGAAGGATGTTATCATGGCGCACATGATTCTGTTCTAGTCAAAGCTGGTTCTGGTTCTGCACATAATGGAATTTCAGTTTCTGATGGCGGGTTAGATGAAGTTTCAAAAAACACATTGGTTGTACAGTATAACAACATTGAAGATTTTGAAAAGACAATAAAAAAAAATAAAGACATAGCAGGAGTTATTGTTGAACCAATTCTAGCAAACATGGGATTGATTTTACCTGAAAAGAATTTTCTTCATGATTTAAGAAAAATAACAAAACAAAACAACATACCATTAATTTTTGATGAAGTAGTTACTGGATTTAGAGTTGCACCTGGTGGAGCACAAGAATATTTTGGAATCAAACCTGATATTACTACTATGGCAAAAGCTTTGAGCAACGGATTTACTATTTCTGCAGTTGGGGGGAGAAAAGAAATCATGGATCTGTTGTCTCCGGGAGGTAAAGTTTATCAGGCAAGTACTTTTGCTGGAAATCCAATTTCAGTTAGTGCTGCTATTAGTTCCATCAAGACAATAAACAAACTCAAAAACAAACTTTATTCTAAACTTGAAAGATTCAATCTCTTATTCTCAACAGCCTTGGATGATATGGCTACAGACATGAAAATTCCTCATCAAATCAACTTTACAGCATCAATGTTACAGATTTTCTTTACAAACAAACCTGTGATAAATTATGAAACATCAAAAAATGCAAATGCCAAAAAATTCCAAAAAATGTTCAAAACACTTCTAAAAAAAGGAATTTTTATTGCACCGTCTCAGTTTGAAGTTGTTTTTCTCTCTGATGCACACACTGAAAATGATTTAAACAAAACACTCGATGCATATCATGCTGCCCTTAAATCGGTGAAAAATTGAAGTACACAGTAGGTGCTAGGGGAAGTCAATTATCCGTTGCTCAAACAAACTGGGTAATAACTGAACTAAAAAAAGTAAATCCTAATTCAGAGTATGAACTTAAATCAATTACTACTAAAGGCGATACTGACACTAGGCCGTTATTTACAATTGATCAGAAAGGAATTTTTGAAAAAGAGATTGATAGAGCAGTAGCACAAAAGGAAGTTGATTTTGCAGTACATAGTCTCAAGGATGTTCCATCCGAATTAGATGAAAATCTAATCATCGCATCAATTCCCAAACGTGAAGCAGTTAATGATGTCTTTATTTCATCAGATGGTTCCACTCTTGAAACGATTAAAGAAGGTGCAGTGATTGGAACTAGTTCATTACGTAGAGCAGTTCAGGTTTCAAGAAAAAGATCTGATGTTACAGTTAAACCCATTCGAGGTAACATTGAAACTAGAATAAAAAAAGCATCTGGAGAAAATTATGATGCTATAGTTCTTGCACAAGCTGGGATCTCTAGACTAGGTATAGATGTTAAATTCACTCCGTTGTCTCTTGATGATTTTTCTCCCTCTCCTGGTCAGGGTGCCATTGCTATAGTTGCAAGAACCGATGGTGAACAAACCATTTCAATGCTAAAAAAAATCGAAGATACTAATTCAAGATTAGAAATTGAGGCTGAACGTGCATTATCTGATTATGTTGATTCTGGATGTAGATTTCCACTTGGCGCGCATGCAAAATCGAATGATTCTGAAATGACATTAACTGTTTCTGCATTTTCTGTTGATGGAAAACAATCATTACAAGTTAGCAAAAATGGAACCAAAGAAGATCCTAAATCGCTTGGCAAACTTGTTGGTGAAGAACTACGTATGAAAGGAGTTAATGATCTTGCATTAAATTGGAGAGAAAAAGTAGAGGAATGGAATAAGGCATGACTGGAAAAGTATACCTAGTTGGAGCAGGACCTGGAGATAGCAAATTAATTACATTGAGAGCAGTTGAACTTCTCAAAAAAGCCGATGTTGTTTTGTATGATAGACTGGTAAGTAAGAAAATAATTTCAATGATTCCAAAAAAAGTGGAAAAAGTTTACGTTGGTAGAGCAGTTGGAGATGATACCACTCATCAAAACACTACTAATGATTTGATGGTAAAGTATGCAAAATCCAAAAAAAATGTTGTTCGACTAAAAGGTGGTGATCCAATAATCTTTGGAAGAGGTGGTGAAGAAGCTGAATTCCTTAAAGAAAATAAAGTAAAATATGAAATTGTACCAGGGATTACCTCTGGAATTGGTTCTGCTACTTATGCTGGAATTCCTTTAACTCATAGAAAACATGCATCATCAGTAGTTTTTGTTACCGGACATGAAGACCCTGAAAAGAAACAAGAAATCGTGAAATGGAAAAAACTGGCAAAATCTGTTGATACAATAGTGATTATGATGGGATTATCAAGAATTGATGTTATTTGTAAACAACTAATTTCTGGAGGAATGGATAAAAAAACTCCCGTGGCTGTTATTCAAAATGGAACCACTCCTAAACAAAAAATGATCAAAGGTACAGTAACAAATATTGCAAAAAAAGTTAAAGAAAACAAAATTACACCTCCATCAAATATTATAATTGGAAATGTGGTTGACTTGTCAGATACAATTGGGTGGAAATAATGCTTGATGGGAAAACTATAGCAATCACTCGTTCAAAGGACGATGCATCTGAATTTATTTCACTTGCTGAACAAAACCAAGCAATTCCTATGGCATTGCCAACAATTGAACTAGTTAGTAAAGGTGAAAAAATAGTTGATGAATTTCTTGATTCTATATCAAATTGCAATCCTGATTATTCTGTTTTTATGAGTTCAAAAGCTGTCAAATTATTATTTGACACAGCACAACAGGTTGGGAAATTAAACCAATTACAATTGGCTATTGCAAATACCAATGTCATGTCAGTTGGACCAAAAACAACTATCGCACTTGAAAATCAAGGAATTAAAGTAAACCATCAACCTGAAACTATTTTTTCATCTGTTGGTGTTGGTGAGGAGTTTACACGACTTAATGCAGTTGGGAAAAAAGTAATTGTCCCACGTAGTGGTGCATCTACACCATTTCTAAAAGAACTTCTCAATAAGATTGGTATTGATGTGATGGAAATTCACTTGTATGATGTTTGTGCCTTTAGAGATACAACTCAATGGAATAGCTTTAGAGAGTCATTTTCTCAAAACAAAGTAGATGGTGTAGTTTTCACAAGTGCATCTTCTGTTCGTGGATTCTTTGAAATTATGTCAAAAGATTATGAAAAAAATGAATTACTTGAGAATCTATCCCATTTGTCTGTAGTTTCTATAGGCCCATTCACTTCTGATGAATTAAAAAAATTCAATGTGAAAAATACTGTTGCTGAAGTTCATACAGTTGCAGGTGCCTTTGATGCAATGAAAAATACTCTAACTATTACATGATCAAATTCTAATACTTGAAACCCTACCTACAATTATGGAATACGAAATCAAAAAGAAGATCCATATCACATGTCCTCATTGTGAAAAACCTATAGAAACAGAAATTGAAGTTGAATTAGAAATAGAAGAGAAAAAAAAGAAAGACAAGAAAAAGTCCAAGAAAAAAGAGAAAAACCATAAGAAGAAAGACAAGAAAAAGTCCAAGAAAAAATCTAAAAAATAATCTAAAGCAAGAAAGTTTAGCTATAGCTATTTAGCTGTGCCTATTTTTCCTCATGTATTTATAATATAACGGGGTTATTT
>JBHHVV010000025.1:0-20506 GCA_046754445.1 Candidatus Nitrosopumilus sp. | reverse complement strand
TAAAATTTTAACTCATTGAGTTGACGTGTTCTTTACAGATATCAGCACCACATTGACATGTCGCATCACATAGACACGCACCTTGCATTGCGCAATCACATTCAGAACCCATTTCTGCAGATGCAGCACATCCACATGCGGCCTCTTGAGCAGTAGGAGTAGATGTTTGTGGAGGCGGACTTTGTTGAGCCGGTTCATCATACACACTTCTGTGTTGTTGATAGTCAGTTTCGTCTTTAAGCTGGGCCTCACCTCTGTTGGTTTGATAACCGCCAGATGACTCACTAGTTTGATAACCAACCAATCTACTAGGATCAATTCCCTGTTGTCCTTGTTGTTGATTTTTAAGAGATCTGTTACTTACAAAGAAAAATGCAATTCCTGCAACTGCTGCCATTCCAGCCATTCCATAAACTATCATAATTGGAAAACCGCCAGTAGAAGTTGTAGCATAACCTTCAGGAGGAGTTGGGGTCACGCCTGCAATTTCAAGACCATCTAATACATCCAAAGCACCGAATCCAATTGCTGCAAGATTTCCTTGATCTGCTGATTGTACACTTCTAACCACATAAGGTTGATCCACAGTAATTTCTGCTTCAAAAGTTCTTTCAACTTGCCTTCCTTCTCTAAGACTACTTTCACCCATAGTCCATGTGGATACAACAAATCCAGAAATATCTTTACTTAATCCAAATGTTCCTGCATCAACATTGATTCCAGTAGGATCAAACAAAAAGTGCCAGTTAGTTAGAGGTTGTTCTAAAATAAAGTCTGCATTGATTATATTCTTTTGAAGAACATCTTCTGCTTCAGTTCCAGCAATAATTGCATAAGCCTTAGGCTCTTGATCGCGGATTATACTAATAGGATAATTAATTTCTACACCATCAATTACTACATCATCATTTGCGGTTATTCCCCTCCATCCCAAATCAACCAATGTTCTTTTGGCATCTTTTGTGATTACATAATCAGATATGGTTCCTTCAAGTATTACTCTATAATCAATCGAAGTGTTAATTGTTCTTCCTTTAAGATGAAAATCATAAGAAACATTCAAGTCAGAAATTTTCGCATGACTGCCATCAGCACTTAATTTGGCATTAAGATCATCCATAAGTTTTTGAACTCCAGGATTTGAAGAATCAGCACTGTTTTCTACTGTCCATTCATGTCCAAGTAATTCATCAAAAAGATCGCCACCATTTGGATATTCAAAAAAGACAGTTTTTTGATAGTGGACCGAAAATGGAGATGAGTCAGAATTTGGATTAATTCTAGCATCTAGTTGTGCAGCCCAAGCAGGACTACTAGTACCTACTACAACAAGGCTAGCAAGCAAAACTGTTAGAAATATTGCTCTAGACACGATTAAAATCCACAAAAATACAGTAATAAACTTATCCTAACAGGTGATCGGAATTTTTTGAAAAAGTAATATGGAGTAATGAATTCAACCTTTGTAGTTTTAGGGGAAAAATGGTATGATTACAGTATTAGCAGGAGGAACGGGTTCAGTCAAATTAGTCAGAGGATTGGTTGGACAGGAATCCAAAGTAAACGTAATTAGTAACGTTGGAGACAATTATTGGCTCTACGGGTTGTATGTTTGTCCAGATATCGATACTATTGTTTACGGATTAGCTGATTTACTTGATCAAGAAAGAGGATGGGGAATGAAAAAAGACACATTCAACTTTTTGCGTCAGATGGAAGTTTTTGGAGAAGAGACATGGTTCAGAGTTGGTGACAGAGATGCTGCCACACATTTGATTAGAACTAACATGTTAAAGAATGGAAAAAATCTAAGCGATATTACAAAATGGATGTGTGAAAAATTTGCAGTTAGTGCAAACATCATTCCAGTTACAGACAACAGTATTGAAACAAGAATTACAACAGACAAAGGTGAATTACACTTACAAGAATACTGGGTAAAACACAGAGGAAAAGATCCAGTGGAAGGAATTCAGTACATAGGTGCAGACAAAGCTCGTCCAAATCCAGAAGCAGTTAATGCAATACATGATGCAGATATGGTAATTCTAGCTCCTGGAAATCCATTAACATCTATTGGACCAATGCTTCAGATTAAAGGAATAAGAAAAGAACTTTCAAAGATTAAGAAAAAAGTAGTAGCAGTTAGTCCATTAATTGGAGATAATGCAGTAAGTGGACCTGCAGCAAAATACATGCAGGCAGCAGGAATAGAATCAAACGCATATGGATTGGCAAAGATGTACTCGGATGTATGTTCAAACATTATCATTGATAACAAAGACAGATTGTTAACAAAGAAAATTCAGAGTTTAGACATGAAAGTATTTGAAACAAAGATTACTATGAAAAATAAATTAGCAGAAGACGCATTAGCAAATTTCATTTTAAAACAAGTACACGTATAATTTGAAAATAGCTGCAATAATTCCTGTAAAGACTTTTGCCAATGCAAAAACACGTTTAGATTTATCTCCTCAAAAAATTGAAGAGTTGTGCAAGGTGATGTTAGAAGAAATATTACACACAGTTTCAATATCACCTCAAATTGAAAAAACAATCATTGTTACAAAAGAGAAAAAAGCGATTCAGATTGGAGAAAAATTCAATGCAATAACCATAGTGGATGAAAATGAAGAAAGTGTCAATAGTGCAGTTGCTCTTGCAGACAAATATCTTTTAGATAATGATTTCGATGCATCAATTGTTTTTCCACAAGATATCCCTTACATCAAAACTCAAGATATTGATTTTATGTTAAATTACAAATATCCTCCAAATTTTGCAGTAATCGTTCCATCAAGGAGGTTTGATGGAACTAATGCTTTGATCAGAATGCCAGTGAATCTCATGAAAACGCATTACGACGAAGACAGCTACAAAATCCACATGAATACTGCCAAAGAACACACACTTAATGTTGCAATGGTATTTGTGAAAAGAATCATGTGGGATGTGGATAATATGGAAGATTTACAATTTTTACTAGAACAAAACGAAAAACCGCAAATTAGAGAAAAAATTAAAAAAATTTTGGAATCAGACTAAAAATTATTCCAAAAAAATCTACACAGTAAACGAGCGAGATCATCAACAGACTTATAAATGATAATTTAGAAAATGTTAAATATTATCATAAAAGGTTTTGGGAGACATAAAAATGGTTAAAAAAGTAAATCCGAAAGACAGATGTCCAAGATGTGGACAAGGCACTTTAGTAACTGATGCCAATACAGGGGAGAATTTTTGTGGAAAATGTGGGTTTGTGATTACCGATAAAGTTGAAGAATCAGGGCCAGAATGGAGATCATTTTCAAATGAAGGTGAAAACAAAAGTAGAGCAGGAGTTCCAACATCACTGGCAATGCACGATATGGGGCTAGCCACTGTAATTAATCCACAAAACAGAGATGCGACAGGAAAACCTCTAACGGCTTCAATGAAAAGTACAATAGAAAGACTCAGAACATGGGACAGTAGAAGTCAAGTCCATGAACCAGTTGACAGAAATTTTAGACAAGCATTTAGTGAATTAGACAGATTAAAAGATAAACTTGCAGTAGGAGATGCAGTTATTGAAAAAGCGGCTTATATTTATAGAAAAGCTTTAGAAAAAGGCCTAGTTCGTGGTCGTTCCATTTCAGCATTGATTGCATCTGCATTGTATGCTGCATGTAGAGATACAGAAACACCTAGAACATTAAAGGACATTGGTCAAGCAAGTAACATTAAACGAAAAGATATTGCAAGATGTTATCGTCTCTTGTTAAGAGAGTTAAATTTGAAAATGCCAGTGGTAGATCCAATCAAATGTATTTCAAGAATTGCAAGTAAGGCAGGACTCTCAGAAAAAACAAAAAGAAAAGCAACAAAAATTCTACAGACTGCAGAAGAGAATAAAATTTCTGCAGGGAAAGATCCAATGGGATTAGCTGCTGCCGCACTTTATGTTGCATGTGTTACCAATGGAGAGAATAAAACACAGAGAGATGTTGCTGAAGCCGCAGGAGTAACAGAAGTTACCATAAGAAACAGGTACAAAGGCTTGAAGGTTGCGCTAAACCTCTAAATCAGATTCTTTTTTTGAAAAAATTCTATTTACAAATAAAACAACAACAGACACCACTCCAGATGCCAACAATAGAATTTCTAAAGAGGACATCAAGGAATGTGAGAAAGCGTCTTCAACGGAAATAAAATTTAATTGTGCAACAAAGTTAGCATACGAAAAAACAAAATAATTCATTGCCCAATGAATCAAAAGTGAAGCAAGAAATCCATATCTCAGATAAACCCATCCTAAAATAATCCCACTAGCAGAAGCCTGTGCAAATTTACCTTCACTCCAAGATTCTTCAAATGCAATATGTAAAAAGCCAAACAAAACACCAACAAAAATAATTAAGAAAATTGCTTTTTTCTTTTCATGTATAATTAAGGAATTAGGATTCCACAGACACCTTACAAAATACTTGATTGAAGATTTGTGAGAATAAAGTGCAAACAATGGAATTCCAATCAAAACTAAACGAAATCCAAATTCCTCCATCAAAGGAGCAAGACTAACATAAAAAAACTGAATTAGATTGTTGTCATCCATTGGAGGAATTGTTTCTATTCCAAAGCCCTCTTGAATAAAATTAATTATTGCAGAAATTAAAATTAAAATGGATAGCCACTTTGTCACTCCAATCATATAGTTTGAAGATGTGTCAAATTTTCCAAATGAAATTATTGGAGAAAGAGATTTTAAAAATCCATGGCTAGGACCTAGAATTGCAATTACAAAAAACACAGCATACAAAGTCCACAAGACAACAAAAGCATCACCTATACTGACATCATATGGGGCCTGATACAATTCAGTTCCTTCGAAAAGATCCAAATGAGTAAGAGGATATTCATAATTGATATCACCGCCTATGTCACTTTCAAAAACAACAAAAATACCAATTGGGAATGATACTAAAAGTAAGCCAAGTATTACTGATAACAACGCAGTATATGGAATGCCTAATGCCTGAAGTATTCTATTTGAATTTTGCAAAGTATTCTAGTGTAGCTCTATTGTATCTGCTGCAAATCCCAAATTAATCAAAGTGTCTTTAATGCTGTCTCGATGATCACCTTGTAAAAATATATAGCCTTCTTTGGCTGTTCCTCCACAAGCATATTTGTTTTTGAGTTCCTTTGCAACAGTTTCCAAATTATTTAATTTAGGATCTAACCCCTCAATCATGGTACCTTTTTTCTTAAATCGTCTAGTCTCTAATCGAATTATAATTTTAGTACTATCTTTGGCAAGTTCACCACATGCACACAAGTCTTCTGGAAGACCACAAGTATTACAAATTACTGCCATTCGTTCGAAATAATTTCGATTAATCGTACTATTAAGCCTTGTTTGAATATTTCTTACAAATTAAAAACAAACGGATTTTTTAGATAGGAAATAAAAGAAAAACATTGTCTGAAGATCTCACAAAAAAGGCCGCAGAAATGCTACTGAAAGGTGCAACATTGCTAAGTGAACCATGTCCATATTGTAAAGGAGTAAGAGTGATGAAAGAAGGCCAAGCATTATGCATTAGTTGTGGTCGTAAGCCTGAAAAGAAAAATATCCCAAAAATTAATGCTCAAGAACAATCAAGATCATCCCTACAAGAAACACTTGAGAAAAAACTAGAGACATTATCAAAAGAACTAGAGATTGAAAAAAACCATGAAAAACAGCAAGAAATTATCAAATCAATAAATTCATTGCTAGAAACGCTAGAAAAGATGAAAAACCAACAATAAAGTTTTTATGTAAAAATCCGTGAGTCGAGATAGAATGAGCAGTAATAAGAAATCAGCACCACTTCCAGCATCAAGCGGAGGTCTCATGAGATTCTTTGAAGATGAGACAAAGGGATTCAAATTAGATCCAAAAATCGTAGTATCAATTCCTATTAGTTTAATTGCTATTTCATGGGTAATCGATCTTTTCTTAGCTCCGTGAAAAAACAATGGAACAAGCTCCAGATGATGTTTCAAATATACACAACAGGTTTTCCCTTACTCTAGTTAATCCCTCATCGCATTATTTTTCTTTAGTTGTTTCATTGGTTGTGGCTTCAGTAATGGTTCTTGCAACATATTTTGGGTATTTGACTAATTTGAGTTTTGAACAAAATTGGTATAGATTACCAATAGTTTTAGGGGTTCTAGTTTTAACACAGTTACTAGATACAAGATTTACAAAGAAAAAAGAATATTCAAAATCACTTCACTCATCTCTTTTTGGAAATATGTTGTGGACGGTTACTGTATTGATGGGGGTTCTTTCTAGTGTAGTTTTATCAAAAGATATAGAATCATTCTTCATTGTTTTTGGAGTTTTACTTTTTACTAGTTTCAGAATAGGAATTTACACTACAACACTAGGACTAAACCTCAAAAAAGCTTGGGCAATTTGTTTTATTCAACCACTAGCAATGTTTTTTGTATTAGTTCCACAAGACATGTGGTTTTCAATACTTAGCGAGCCTATCGGGCTAGCATATGGAATTTCATTTATGATCATTGCAAGTGTATGGTCAGTTCTTACAGATAGGGCAGGAAGACCAGGAATGGAGAGCACACATAAAACAATCCAAGCATATCTTGCATCACAAGGAAATGATTTTGAAGATGCTGAAGAACTGATGGAGCAACGCTCAAGTGAAACCAAAGTTACCACATCACAACTAAGATTATCAGCATCCAATGGAAAAACAGAATTTCGAATGGTACTACCAGAGATCCACCCAGGTCCATATCATCCTGTAGGCGGAAGTAATATCCCATATCTAATTTACAAGAATTTGGCATCTTCAGCAATGGTCATGCACAGTATATCAGATCATGCATTGAATCTTCCATCAAGAAATGAAGTTGAAAATTATTTAAAAAATTTAGAAACAAGCGAGGTAAAAGAAGAAGGATTGCAATGTACTGAACCAGTAACAGTACAAATTAACAAAGCAAGGATAACGGGGTTACTTTTTGGAAATAATCCTCTATTGTTTTTATCATTATCACCACATGGAATGGAGGACATTCCAAGTTACATGAAAACAGAAATAGAACAATATGCAAAAAATCGAAATTATTCTAAAATTTTGATAGTAGATTGTCACAATGCAATGGGAGAAGAAATTTCAAAAGAAGACGGGGAAGACATGCTAAAAGCTGCAAAATCTTGTTTAGACACTCTAATTACAAAAGATTCCCATTCGATTGAGTTCGGTTACGCTAATTCTGATAACATGGATGTATGGACAGAAGATCTAGGCATGGGAGGTTTAGGAATTGTTTGCATCAAAATTAATGAAAAAAAATATTTCCTTGGTTGGGCAGATGCCAACAATATGGAAAATGGAGTAAGGGAAAAAATTATCGAGAATTTCTCAAGGAGAGGAATGCAATTGTTAGAAATTTGCACATCAGATACACATTATGCACCAGTTAAAGCTAGAAACAGAAACGGGTATTATCAATTAGGATTAATTACTAGTGCGGACAAATTATCAAAATGGTTCTTAGAAATTGCAAGAAGAGCGGAAACAGATACAATATCTGCAAAATTTGAAATTTTAGAAAATCAAACCGATGTTAAAGTAATGGGACAAGGAATCTATGAAGACTATTCAAAGGCATTAGATAATTCCTTGAAGATCACTAAAGGATTTGTAATTGGAGGAGTAATGTTTTTCATAACGAGTCTTTTTCTATAGTTTTCATATGTTCAAGATTACCATAAAATTCATCAATAAATGAGGAGAACTGAAAAATTGGAACGATAGGCACGTTTTCAATAAAATCTACTTTGTCTTGATATAACGTGACGATTACAGGTACAGCAATAGAGCCAGGGGTTTTTTCTACATAGTGTTTTGTCCGCTCAATTTGTTTTTTGACAGCAGAAGTTAAGGAGGATATGCTATATCGTTTCCAGTGTTTGCAATCAATTAAAATTGCAATACCCAATCGAATTCCAATCACATCAATTTCCATCCTAGGTTTAGTTAAAATCATGTTTTTAATTACTGCAAAGTTTTTTGAAGACAGTATCTCTCCTGTTAATCCCTCAAAATCTTTCCAATCTAAAGCAATAGAAATCTCATCTATTGGAAATCCTTTTTCAAGTAATACTACAGCAATTTTTAATTTATCGCCGTTTTCAAAATAATAAAAATCATCTTCTTTTGTTCCAATATTATTTTTTATCAATTCATTTAAAATCAATTCCGAATCAGAAAGATTCATTTTTGTTACTGCAGAAAAATCCTTTATCGATACACCACCTTGAATAATTCCATTTAAACCAACAAGCATCTTTGGATGAATTTTCAATTTTATTTTTTGAAACATCAGAGGGATATAGGTTTTAAGTATTAATTTCAGGGCACCGCAAAATAGATGTCATACATATTTTACAAGACAAAAATTACATCATTGCGTCATGAGATGACAGATTTGGAGAAAATAAGACAAAATAAGTTTGCAATCCTAGTTTCGTCTAGGCAAAAATGGAACCAGTGCACGGACAAATTCCATGAGATTTTTTGTTTGAATGTAAACTGTTCCAGGACCAGTAATTTCAATTACTAGTGCCTCTCCACCAAATAAAGTTGTTTTAAAGCTACCATGTGTTGTTACACGATATTCTGCAGTAGAACTAAGTGCCACTAGTTGATAGTTATCCAGAATCATTTTTTCACCAGATTCAAGTTTTTTCTCAACAATTCCTCCCCATGCATTAACAAACATCTTTCCACTCCCAATTGTCTTTAACATGAAGAGATTACTTCCAAAGATTCCCTTTGTAAATCCCTGCCATTTTGTATCAAGAGTAAGATCAGTTGTGGATCCAACAAATGCTCCGGATTGAACAATAAATTCTTCATTTACATCAATTGCTTCAATATCTCCAAGCATGTTTCCAGTTAATCCAAGTATGCAATTATTTTCTTCAGCAATGAATTCATTTACAAAAAAAGATTCACCGCCCAATGCGGCAGCTTTAAGTGACTTTAGAAATCCTCCTTTTCTCATTCTAGTTTTAGTTATGATGTTTCCTTTGATGAATACCATTGCTGCAGCTTCTGCAGTAATTTTTTCTCCTTTATTCAGTGTAAATTCAATTAATCCCACAGGATTTTTTACAATTTCATATTCCAATGAGTGTTTTTTTAAAATACTAGAAATTAAGAGTTTTTCATATTTAGAATCTTTTACTCCAGTCTAAAAATAGAAAACCAGTCAAATCAAAAATTGTGTTATTACTCTATGTCCAGAGTTCCTTTCATACCAGCATCAAAATGTCCTGGCAAAAGACATCCAATAACATATGACCCTTCGTTTAAATCCATAACCTCACTTTCTCCTGTTTCGCCAGCATGAATTTCTTCTACCTCAAATAGAATATTTTCTTCTATGGTTTCTTCATCTTCTGATAATTCAGCTTTCTGAAGTATGTCTTGTTTGGAGACATCATATACAACGAATTCATGTTCACCTACACCATTGTTAACTAAAACAAATTTTGTCATTCCAGGACTGATATGTATTTCAGAAGGAATGAATTTGAATTCTTTAGCAGTTATAGTCACTACCTGAATTCCATCAATCATCTGTACATAAGATGAAGATGTTGTATCAGTTTGTTTATTTTCATTTGGTATTTGTTGATTCATCATATTGCCTTTCATCATCATTCCAGAATCCATCATCATATTCATCATATCTTGGTTATTCATCATAGAGATCATCATTCCTTGGTTTTGCATCATCATAGCCATCATTTGTTGTCGCGTTTGAGGATCATTCATCATAGTGTTCATCCATTGATTCATTTGTTCTGGATCATTCATCATTTCTTGCATCTGTTGTTGATTCATTCCTGAATCAACCCACTGCTGTGACATTCGAGGGTTATTTGTCATCATTTGATCAAATAACTCTTGATTCTGAAATTTCATAGATACTGGATCATATGTGCTTGAAAAATATGCATAACTCAAACCAATTCCCGCAAAAAACACTACAATTACAATCACAATCCATACTCCTTGACTAACCATTTTCAAACAAGGTAAGATAATCCCCAATATTAGTTTAGAATTTAATTTTCATCATACTTTTGAATATAACTTTCATTATGAGTCAAATTAGTGAAGATTAAAAATCACCCATTAATTGGGTAGAAAAAATACAGAACATAATGAACGAAATAGATTTTATTACAAGCTTTTGAAAGTATGAATATGAAAAAAATGCTAGTAATAATACTAGCTCTTTCAATTGTCACTTTAATTGACAATGAATCATTTGCTGAAAAAAATACATTTTTTGATTCTGTCAAATTCATTCAATATTTAGATGAAAATACTGCTTTGGAGGAAGTGCGAAATGGAAATTTGGATATGTATTATTATAGAATTTCTCCAGATAGACTTGAAAATCAACAGTCAAGAGAAGGATTACAAGTTTTTGATTCAACCGGCGGATCATACAGTATTCTAGTAAATCCTGCAGAATCAACAAAATTTAATCCATTTTCAAGTAAGGAAATTAGATTTGCGTTAAATTATTTGATAGATAGAAAACTAATCGTAAATGAGTTAATGGGAGGATATGGCTCACCCATCATTTCTTACTATAGCCCGTCAAATCCAGAATATCTAACAATTATCAAACAGTTAGAGATGTTTAATTTCAAATACAATCCAACCTTTGCAAATAAGATAATTTCTGAGGCTTTGAAAGAAAAAGGAGCAATCAAAAAAGATGACAAATGGGAAATGAACGGAGAGCCAATAGAGATCACAATTTTTATCAGAAGTGATGATCCTGTAAGAAAATCAATTGGGGAAATTTTAACTGTTGAATTAGAAAAAATTGGATTTACAGTTCAAAAAGATTTTGGAGATTTGAACAAGGCGTTTGTTGTTGTGTATGGTTCAAATCCTTCAGATTTAAAATGGAATTTATACACTGAAGGGTGGGCCAGTTCTGCTTTTGTAAGATACGACTCTGTAGGCTTGGGACAAATGTATTCACCATGGTTTTCAAACATGCCAGGATTTAATGATCCATCATACTGGAATTACAGAAATGACAAATTAGATTCATTGACTCAGAAAATATATACAGGAGATTTTGATTCTGCAGAGAAAAGATCAGAATTAGTTCAAGAAGCAGTAGTTGAAGGGATAAAAGAGTCTGTTAGAATTTTTGTAGCAAGTAAAATTGATCAATATGTAGCCAATGAGAAAGTTAGCGGCATAGTCAATGACTTTGGTGCAGGAGTTCCAAGTAGATTTACACCAATTAATGCAAAAAGCGAGAATGATGAATTAGTAATAGGAGTCAAACAAATCTACCAAGGAGCATGGAATCCAGTAATGGGCTTAACGGATAGTTACAGTAGGCATATCTGGGGAATTATTTCAGATCCTGGAACTTTCAAGCACCCATTTACAGGAGAAACATTTCCAGTCAGAGCAAATTGGAAAGTTGAAACTGCAGGTCCAGATGGGAAACTTGACATTCCAGATGAATCAAAAATGTGGGATCCAATATTGCAAGAATGGAAAAATGTTTCTCCAGACTCCAGTGCGACAAGTAAGGTGACATTTGATTTTGAATTTAGCAACTGGCATAATGGACAACAAATGGACATGAATGATATTTTACATACATTATATTTCACAGTAGAATGGGGAACACAAACAGATGAAAACGATAAGACTTTTGACACAGAATTTACTCCAAGAGCTGCTCAGAGTATTCAGACAATAGTGGGAGTAAACCCCATTGACGAAGATACAATTGAAGTGTATGTAAATTATTGGCATTTTGATGAAGGTGAAATTGCAGACTGGGCATTATTATGGAGTTCAATGCCATGGGAGATCACAGCCGCCATGGAGAATGCAGTAGAAGATGGGAAAGTTTCGTTTTCAAGATCTGGGGCAACAAGTAAAAATGTAAACTGGTTATCATTGATCATACCAAATGATGCAAACATCATCAAAGAATATCTTCAAGAATACAAGAACACCAAATTTATTCCAAATTCATTAAAAGAAAATAATGAATATTCTGAATATTTTGAAAACAGGTATGATGCCTCAATCAATTGGATTGAGAATAATAATCACGCAGTCATAAGTAATGGTCCATTTGTTCTTGAATCGTATGCTCCGGAATCACGAACAATTACAGTAAAGGGATTTGATGATGACTCATATCCTTTCAAAATTGGAAAATGGAAAAATTTTGAAAACACTAAATTTCCAATAATAGAGAAAATACAAATGAAGAAAATTTTTCAGCGAGGAGAAGAATTTGATATAGGCGTAAAAACTAGCAATGCAGATTCTATTTTGTATTTTTTGACAAATAGTGAAGGAAGTGTTGTATCATCAGACACATTAAAGTTAGACAAAAATGAAATAACGATTAATTTTTCAACAGAGACTACAAAAAAATTAGGAGTGGGTGCAAATAACATCAAAATTTTTGCGTTATCCAATTCAGTTTTAAAACCAAATTATTTTGAATCAAGTTTTATGGTAACAGAAAATAATGAAGAATTACCACAAAGTTTACCAGAGAAAATAGAATTTTCAGAAAATAAAATAAACTATGAGTTTTTGATAATTCCAATAATAATTTTAATTGGTGCCATTATTTTTTTAAAGAAAAAATACTATAACAAACCATAATCTTTTAGAATTAATTCTATTTGTTCTTCATTGTCAAGTTTTGAGTATTCATCTAGGAGATTCTGATTTAATTCATAAAAAGTATGTCCCCATTTGAATTTGTCAAGTAATTCCAACCCCTGTTTTTTAAAACCCAAGATAATCAATGATGCAGCTAATGCTTCAGCAGTAGTCAATTTGTTTAATTTTGAGTAGTTTACAGGGTTTCCTGCAAGTAAGGGAGGTAATTTTCTTTTTATTCCGCTAAATTTTTTAGAAAACGCCTGATCTACTAAATTCCAAGAGCAATCAATTCCAACAACAGAATGAATTACAAACTTGTCTTTTGGTAGCAAAGTCTTTTCAGAAAAAGGGTCCAATACAAGTCCTTTAGTACCAATTTTTTTAATATTTTGAGCTAGTCCAAATTTTATCATTTTTGCAGCTGTACATTTTTTTGGATCATCTTGATAAAACATCAAAACTTGTAATTTCAATTCAATGAGTCATAAGAAGATGGGTATTTTGGATTTACTCTAGGGATTTGTATGTAACTTTGTAATAAAATCTTGAAACTTGGTCATCTTTGAGTATTTTCACACTCCAATTCGTGTCTGGCAAAAATGCAGTGGAAGATTCAGGGAGAATACTGAATTTTTCTAGGCGTACATCAGGGCCACTATATCGTACATTGAGACTCATTCCATCAACTTCAACCACATCATAAATTTGTCCAGGTTTTCTAGTTGATTCCCCTACAAGACAATCAGCATCAGGACCAATAATACAAACACCAGAATTGGATGAAACCTTAAGATTTACAGCAGATTCATCACCACGAGTAGGAGTGATTAATGAACCAGAAATTACTCTTGGTGCAATCATTTCACCATCCAAAGTTTTTTCTGATGAAGTAATAGAGATAGTTTGTTCAGAAATTCTATTTTCTTTTTCAATTATAGTATCTAGTTTTGGAATAGATGGTTTCTCAACGACATCAAATTGTATGGATTTTGTTTCAAAATCAGCATCAACAGTTACTTTGTATGAACCAATTGAAGAATCAGAATCAGGAATTACAAATTGATGAGAAAATGAACCAGAAGGACTAGGAAGTATTGTAGTTACAGGTCCAGAATTCTTTCCACAAATAAACGAGCCACATGTTATCGCATTACCAGTTATTTTCACAATTCCCACGTCAAATTTTTCAAGATAGATTAACTTGTTTGGTTTGCCTGAGATCAATACAATATCGCCAGGATGATATTCAGGTTTATCAGTAGACAACAAAAGAGATAACTCCTCATCGCTTCCAAAAACGAAATCATTAGTAACACTAAATGTTGTTTCTGCTTGAATACCTCTGTAATTTGCTTTGACAGTATAACCTCCTTCACTGAAGATTGTTGCAGGCAATTCAAAGAGACTAGAGAAATCACCACCCTGAGTAGGATATACAGAGGATTCATAAAGTTGTTTGAATGGGAAGGAACCATCCAGAACTTTGATTGTGACTCTCTCAGGAACTACTAGTCCTTCATCACCTTGTTCACGTTTGATAACGTTACCTAATACTTTGAGTTTTTCTCCTGCTTTGTATAGCGGTTTTTCAGTAGTAACAAAAATAGGAGTTGTAGACAAGGAATCATTTTGAGGGTCTGGAGATACCTTGAAGAAAAGATTTTGACTTTTAGAAGCCATGGAAATTTGGATTTTGTATACTCCAAAGTTAGATTTTACAACATCTCTTTCTTTGTCATCAACTTTCACATTTTGATATTTTTCAGAAATAGGAGTAGTCCAGGTCCATGAGAATCGTTGATTATCAACAAATGCACCAGAATCAGATCTAGTACCATCAGGTTTTGTAAGAGAAATATCTATTGAATTCTCACCAGTTGGTGGGAGTATTCCAGTAAGATGAACAGTCTCACCTAATCCATAAACATCTTTGTCAAGTGAAAAAATTGCGCCTTCTAAATCAAGGGAATCAACTATAGAAACCGCATGTGTTGCAATATCGCCAAGATATTCTGCTTTTATAATATAATTTCCTTCAGAAAAAATACTTTTAGAAACATCAACAGATAATGAAAAATTTCCAGAACTTTCAGGAATTGCCGTAAAATCATAAGCAACGCTCACACCACCAGTGGTTGATCTTTTGGTACCTTTAGGCACTCCAGTAATTTCTAGTTGAGTTCCATCATCACGATATATAGAAATTTTTACAGGAGTTCCAGTCTTATAACTTGAATTTCCGAAAGGATCTTTGATGAAACCACTTATGGTAATGACATCTCCAAGGTCGTAGATGGATTTATCAGAGGATAGGGATAATTTTTCATCAGGAATAACAAATTCTTCTGGATTACTAGAAACATGAATTATTGTTGATGCAGAACCAATATCTTTTGAAACAGTAATTCTATAATCACCCAATCTAAGCGAATTGTCAGGAATGGTAAATGTATAAGAAAAGGAACCATCACCTAACATCCTCACACCATCTTGAATTTTAAATCCAGAATCACTAGTACTTCCAATTGCAAATTGTTTTGTTTGAAGAATTTCCAAATCCAGGAATCCAACCCATACCTGATTTAGTCTTCCAGAAATGGTTACTTCCTCACCTAAACCATAAACAACTTTGTCAGTCCATAGAGAAATTGGGACATCTTCTTTGATATCCTCTACTACTTCAAAAGAAGTAGAGGCAGATTTGTCAAAATATTCAGCATAGATTTCATAAGTTCCATATCCAGGATCGATAGTAGTAATGAACAGGCTTGTTGTGAATTCGCCACTTGAAGGATAAAGAGTTCCACTAGAAATTACATCCCCTCTAGAATCAGTAACTTTTAGTTTCATTCCCTCAAACGGAATTATTTCTGAAGAATAACCGGTAATAGAAACAGATTGTCCTGGAATATATTGAGATTTATCAGTAAGTATGCTAAGTGACGAATCTTCTTTTTCTGTTTGCTCGATTAATTCATAGCCAACAGAGAAACTAGTATGTGCATCAACTCCAGCATAATTTACTGACACATCATAATTTCCTTCATTAATTCCCAATACTTGATGTAGACTAAGTGTTGTTTTAAAATTCAAATTCAGATCAGGATACAGATTAATAATTTTGTTAAAATTGGGACCGTCAACAGTGACAGTAATCGGTTGAGGTTGAAAGAAAGGTTTTACAGTAAAAACTTCTTCTGACACACTACCCCGAATTACTGCAACATCTCCAAACAGATATGAAGATTTTTCTGAAGACACTGTAACTGTTAGTTGTTCAGAATCCTGAGCATCTACAAGTTTTCCATTTGATGAGCCAGCAGTAGATGTAACAAATTTCCAGTCATCGGCACTATCAGAATCAAAACCATCATACAATCTTTGCCAGGATGTAAAGTCATTTTGAATATCAGCAATCAAAGGAGTTTTATCAATTACAATACCATTTTCATCTCTTAGCTCAACGGATTCATTAGAATCAGTAAACCATACGCTTTGGTAAGAATATGTCAAAAATTCTCCAGGTCCCATAATAGTTCCATCAGGAATAGTCATTGTCTTTTTTAGAACAGTTGTAGATGCAATTTTCCAACCACCTAAATCTACACCAGAATCAGTAGGATTGAAAAGCTCTACCCATTCAGAAACAGATGCTGCATCATCACCAGGAGGATTGATGTCAACTTCATTTATCACTACATGGTCAGTTGTTTGAGCATATGTAGGAACTGCGATTCCTAAAAGTAGGAATACAGATAATACTAAAGATATCTTACTAATCATGTTATTTCCTGATTTGATTGATCAGAGGACTCTTTTTAGAATGAAATTGAGGAAAAGTTGAGCTTGTTGTTAAAGTCAGATATCTTAAAATCATAAAAAAATTACCCAATTTTTCAGTTTTAAGGCATACGTAGGAATTATTCTTTAGAATAGTCACAGTTTGGACATTTTTTATCAAAAACCCTAGAGCCGCACTCCATACAAATTCCATCCCCCACATCTCGCTCTATCATCTGTTTTCTTTTTCCAACATACACTTTGATTCCAAAATACATGATACCCACTATAATTGCAGCATAAACAGGTGCCATGAAAGGTATCAACCCAACCATGAAAAGCAAAAGTCCCACAATCAGCACAATGTCACGTTTCTCAAATTTCAATAAAGACAAACCTTGAAGAATTGATAAAAAGATGCCGGAGCTCAGAGCCAATTAGTTTACTTCATTTCAAAGTCATTTCTCTAACTCTTCTTCATTGCTCGGCAATATCAATAGGCATTAAATTGATAATAAGATAATGGTGGGATCGGCGAGATTTGAACGCGCGACCTCTGCGTCCCAAACGCAGAATCATACCAAGCTAGACCACGATCCCAGTAAATCCTAAAAGTTGCCCAATTTAAGCTTCACAGATGTAGGTAAGAATGATTTTTCTAAAAATTAGAACATAAGCCAAATTTTGTATGAAAATTTAAATCAAAATTAAGAAAAATAAGAAAAAGGTTGTGTTTGGAATCTTATGTGAAGGTCAATTCCAACTGAGGAATATTTGTTTGTGTTTCTCTTGCAGCGATATTTATTCTGCCAGAAGAATCTTCATCACTTTTCATAATAACCCATCCATAATTTGGGGTGCCATCAATGTAAGCCATGATATCTTCAGTAACATCAAACTCTATCCATTTTCCAGAAATATCATTTGAGATTGCAACAGAATCAGAAACAGTACCTTCAAAGCTACCGCCATTCCAATTTGTACAATCACCATCAGAGGATGAACAATTCCATGTTACTCCTTTTTGGATTCCAACAAAATTTCCAAATGGAGCATTAGAGCTAATTCCTTCTTGCCAGTTCTCAGTAAGGCTGTGGACAGTCACTCTTTGTCCTGATTCCCAACGTCCATCATTATCAACAACAAAAATTTTCAGTTTGGCTGAATCTAATGATTTTTTGCTCAATACATTTGATAATTGTGCATCGTCAAATCCAACTAGAACTCGGTTGTTTGTGGGGCCAGTGCCCATTATGCGAAGTATTTTATTAGAACCTTCATTTGAAGATTGTAATCCTTCTCTAACAAAACTATCTTTTGTAGAGAACAGTATTGCAGAGTTTTCTGTGAACTCAATGTCATTAGTCGAAGTCTTTACAGCTCTGAATGTTGAGAAACTTTCATTGTTTTTATCCATAATTGCAGAATCAAATCCTTGGTTTTGTTGAATAAATACACCGGTAGGGAATGAAGCAGCAGAAGGATCAAAGCACAATCCAGTATCACATAGCATTTGATAGTTTTTTTCTGAAAGTAATGATGATGTGAATCCTTCACTCAGCATAAAAAAAGTCATGCCAGAGAATACTACACCTGCCAATACCATAACGCTAAGAAGTTTTATTCCAGAACGTTCAATCGTAGTCTGTGTCATTGTAATGTAATATCAAATAAAGTTAGTATAGGCTTGTTTGTAATCCAATTACAACTACTCAACAAGTCATAATGATATTTTATTAATTTTGCAATAATGCCAAATCATAACAAGAAATTGTTTTTTGGGAATTAATTAATTTTCGATAAGGAATGCAGCATCAACCATACCAAATCCGTATTGGTTAGGGTTTGTTTGTGTAAAATCTGCCTTTGCGTTTTGTTCAATCTCTGCTAACAATTCATCAGGCGAAAGTTCAGAGTTTGCATCAATCATTAATGCAACAATTCCTGCCACATGAGGAGTAGTTGCAGATGTTCCATAGAACAGATTACCGCCATATGCAATTGTAGTGACACCATTTGGTCCAACTACACTTGGAACAGATTGTCCATTATTTGTAGGACCTTGGGAACTAAATGATTCTAACAATCCACTATTATTGTCAATCGCACCTACAACAATGACTCCTTGAGCATCTGCAGGAACCACAACACTACTTTCAGAAATTGGATATTCTATGCTGTTATTTACTGAGAATAGTTCCAAAGTAGAATAATCTGGAACATCATCTGGAGATTGAATCTCCCCACTGTAAGAAATTCCTATAGCGTACAATCCTGCCATTTGTGGCATAAAGAATACACTTTCTGTTTTCTCAGAGTCAGACGTTTGAGTATTTGCAGAATAGTCTACAATTTGACCCAATGGATCAACTAGAACTAAATCAAAGTCAGAATAACCACCACGTCCGTCATCCCAATTAAGATAAACCATGATTGGCACTTTGTTGCTCACTTGAGATTCAGAGACATTAATTGATAATCCCTCATCATTTTCTGCAAATGAATGCCATGCATTTAGATCATCATCAGAGAATTGACCTTCCCAGTGTTTTTGTGCAAAGTTGCCAGATGGGACAATTACTGAAATACCATTGCTAATTGCATATTCAACTTTTTTAGTAATATGACTAGAGCCATCAGTTGGAAGATTTGGCCAACCAGCAGCCATTGCAATTACATCAACATTATTTGTAATTGCCTCATCTATTGCTCGTCCAAATTCGACATCAGTGTTCATTTCATAAAGGTACAAGTCAGAATCAGGTGCAACATCAGAAATAATTTCTGCAACTGCAGTGCCATGAGATACACTCTCTCCTTGTTCTATAGTTTGAAGCACCATCGAATTTTCAAATGAATTTCTAAACGATTTAAAATCTGCTATATTATCAGAAATTTTTGGATTATCTACATCAAACACAATATCAAGTACTGCTACTTTAACATCCTTTCCTGTAATCCCATAACTCTGGACAAGATCAGCATTTGTTGCAAACACCCCTTCTGAAACAGGATAGACATCATCATCAGAGGAAGATGTGGATATGATTCCAGATTGTACATCAGAGTCATCAGATCTGTCATCGCTTAGCTGAATTAGATTAGCAGATTTCACATCATCATTTGTTTTTATAATTTCATCAGAATTTACAAATTGTGATTCTACAAACGTATCTCTATTAAAATCTGAAAGATTTGTAGTTGCTCGTGTCTTTTCGACTTCTTGCAGTGAATTAATTCTTGGAAGATCAGAAATATCAGCAGTAATTTGAACTAAATTATCATCTTGTACTTCAATATCAGCAACGCTCTGAATTTTTTCTATAGTTTCAGGATCAGTATCAGATAATTCAAGAACAAGTCGTGTTTCACCTTTATATGCATCAATTCCTATTTTCCATGAATCCTCATCAGGATTTTCAGATTGTAATAAGTCTCTAACTTTATCATCTGTTTTTTTAACCATAATTCCTACGTTCTTTCCTTGTTTCATATCAGAATGGGTTACTTGGGATTCTGTTTCTTCTAAATATTCTTCTTCAACAGTAATACCAGGATTTACTTTCAACATATCTTCAAAAAATTCTGATTTCACTTTTTGAGTACTTTTAATAAATTTTTTTTCAATTTTTTCTAATTGTTCTCTATAATTTGCATCAGGAGATTTTCCTTTGTATTCTTCATCAAGTGCCTTTATCTCTAAATTAGATAGAACTTTAGCAACAAGTAATCCTTTTTTAGATTCTTTTTTAACTTCTTTAGTTAATTTTTTAATTTCATCTCCATCATCTTCAGAAATATCAGATTCTTCGATTATTTTGTCTACTGCCTCAATAACTGCGGATTTGATGATTTCTTTCATTTTTTCTTTTAGTAATTTTTTCTGAGCTTTCTTTTCAGCTTTTTCTGCTGCTTTCTGAGCTTTCTTTTCAGCTTTTTCTGCTGCTTTCTGAGCTTTCTTTTCAGCT
>JBHHVV010000024.1:0-22150 GCA_046754445.1 Candidatus Nitrosopumilus sp. | reverse complement strand
CAATTATTTAAAAAGTAAAACATTATGCTTTATTCCTGTTTGTTTTTCTAATACACACAAGTTGTTAACTCTAATTTTGACGTAGTTGTTATATCACCGTCCTATCGTTTGTGTGCTTCAGGTGTTCAAGGGATAAAACCCGATAAAGCCTGAATCCACTTTTTCTTTAAAAATATTTTTTGCTAAAATCATGCCTAACTTTAGGCTCAAACTGGTTATTATATAATAAAAAACATGAACAATCCTTTCAAGATTACGTGCAAAATGAATAATTCATTACTATTGTTGATTACAACCATTACGAAAAATTTCATAACAAAACAAGAAAAATTATGCAATTATGTCAACTAAACTTGTTAACCATCGATTATCCTACCTATTGGAAAAATAATGTTATTGGTACATGTAAAAAAAGTTGAGATATTTGGATTCAAATCATTTGGATTTAAGAATACCACTGTTCAGTTTGAACCTGGACTTGTGTCTATCTCAGGTCCTAACGGATCCGGAAAGAGCAACATTTTGGATGCTATTATTTTTGCAATGGGTGAAAATAAACCCAAAGTTATGAGAGTTGATAAACTACGATCATTGATTCATGATATTGAAGGAAATCGTCGTGGACCTAAAATGGCAAGATCAAGTGTACATTTTGATAACTCTGATAGAAAAATTCCAGTTGATTCTGACATAGTTGAGATTACTCGAGAAATGGACGCTAATGGAGAAAACACATACTATCTTAATAAAAAGAAAACAAACCGAAGTCACATCCTTGATTTACTGGATATGGCAAATGCTGGTTTAGGACAACTAAATGCAGTTCAGCAAGGAACTGTTACTCGGATTTCAGAATTCACCTCAGAAGAAAAAAGGAAAACTATTGAAGATTTAATCGGTTTATCCTATTTTGATGAAAAAAAGACCCAATCTGTAAAGCAACTAGATGAGGCAGATAGAAGATTAGAGATTGCATTAGCAAAAATGGGAGAAATCAAGAAAAGAATTGATGAGCTTGAAGAAGAAAGAAATCAAAAACTACGTCATGATATTTTGGAACGTGAACTAAATCGATACAAGGCAATAGCTGCTGCAAACAAAATGAAAGTGATTTCCAGCCAAAAATCTTCCAAAGAATCTACTTTGCATGAACTAACTGCAGAAATCACAAAATATGATGGGGAACGAACTGTTTTGAGGACCGAAATTGGCGCCCTGGAGACTGAAAAATCCAAATTAATGGCAGAGGCTAATGATTATAGTCAATCCAAAGCCGCACTTGATGTTGAAATAAGTTCTGCAATGGAACAATATGAAATTGATAACAGCAATATCTCTGCATCAAAGAAAAGACTAGAACAAATAGACATTAGAATTCCGGAAATTAAAACCGAATTAGACGAAATCAATAATGCTAGAGATGACATCGATACACAGATTCAAAAAATAAAAAATTCCCTTGAACAGACGAATCTAAAGAAAAATAAAATTAATGAAGATATGCAAATAATAGACTCTGAAAGAAATTCAATTTTAAAAGAACAATCTCACGCAGCTGCAAAAAAATCTGAAATAGACAACAAAATCAAAAATCTTACAAACCAACTAAATGAATCCAAACTAAAACTCTCCAAAGTGCAACATGAAAAAGAAGAATCAAAAATCAAAATCCAAATCAATTCTTCAAAATTTGAAGAATTAGAAGAAGATATTTCAAAATTATCTATATACAAAACTCAATTGGAATCTATGATGAATAATCACACCGCTTCTATCGCTGAACTAAAATCTAGAATTTCTAAACTTCATTCAAGAAAATCCAAAATTAACAATGATATGGATGAATTAGGGTTGATATTGGAAAAATCCAGTAAAGCTGCAACTCAGTATGAATCAAAAATTAAAACTGTGAAAGGATTTATGCATGAAGATTACACTGTTGCAAAATTAAAAGAAGATGCAGATAAACTCGGTATAGAAGGTTTGGTTTATGAAATGATTTCATGGGACAAAAAATATGAGCGTTCCGTATTAGCTGCAAGTTCTGATTGGATAAAAGCAATTGTTGTAAAAGATTTTGCAACATTATTAGGAATTGCAGAAGTTGCCAGAAGTAAAAAACTTCCAAAACTGAAGATAATCCCTCTAGATGCAATTCCAAAATTTAATCTAAATTTACCAAAGGAATCTGGAGTGGTGGGAATACTTGCAGATTATGTTAAATGTGATTCTTCATATTCTGCACTCAAAACATTCCTGTTTGGAAATATTGTACTAACTAATACTAGAGAATCAGGGTATAATGTATCTCAATTAGGCTACAAAGCAGTAACTATTGATGGTGAATTCTTTGAAGCAAAAGGAGGTACTGTTGTAATCGATATCAATTCTAAGATTTCAAAACTAACCAAACTAATTTCAATGAGCAGTGACATTGATGGTTTATTCCAATCCATCAGCCTGATTAAAAAATACTTGTTAAAGAAAAAACATTCTCTGAAAAAATTAGACGATTCAATTCAGTCATACTCTGAAAGACTATCTATTTCTGAAAACTCCCTTACTTCTACTAGTGAGAATCTCTCTAATCTAAAATCTAGAATTATCTCTGCTGTTAACATGAAAGAACAATTAACAAAAAGAATTTCAGAACTAACTTCAAGAAACAATGTCATTGAATCTGAAATATCAACAAATGAGTCTCATGTTGAGTCATTGCAAGAACGCATTACTATCGTGGAGGAAAATTATGCAAGTGGAGAACAAACTCGCATTGCAAATGAATTATCTAAAATTAATGTCAAAAAAGCAGACATTGAAAATCAATATACTGTAATAATGAATGAGTATCGTGACAAATCTTCTCAACTAACTACTCTCCAAACTCAAGATAACAGAGAAAAATCACAATCCAACCGTCTTTACGATGAAGAAAATTCATTGAATTCTGAATCTCAAGATCTAGAAACACAAATCCAAGAATTAGAAAAACAAAAAGAATCAAAAAATGAAACTCTTGTTAAATTAAGAGAACAAGAACAAGAACTTATTGCAACATCCGGTACATCAATTGGAAACCTGAAAGAATTCGATGATAAACTTAAAATTTTGTCTGACAAAGATAGGGACCTTACAAAACAAATCAACACAATAGAACGTCAAACTGATTCACTTAATCGTGACTTACATGATTTAATTGAAAATGAAGTAAAGCTGCAACAAATACTCTCGGCGTTTGGCTTTGATAAAGACATGGAAACATTTGACGTTGAATCTATTGTTCAGGGATTGACTGCAGAACTTAATTCCTTAAATGCATTAAATGCAAAAGCTCCTGAAACATACCTTGAAGTCTCTTATGGCTACCGTTCCATGTCTACTAGAAAGAATTCTCTTGAAGAGGAAAGAAATTCTATTGTGAAATTCATTGAAGATATAGAAAAAGACAAACGTCAAACATTCTTGGATGCTTTTGATAAAGTCGATAAGGAAATTCGTCTGATTTTTAATAAAATGACAGAAGGTAATGCTTGGTTAGAATTACAAAACGAAGACGACATATTCAATTCCGGAATTTCATACCTCATTCAATTCCCAAATAAACCAAAAAGAGAATCTACCTCAATCAGTGGTGGTGAGAAAACATTAGCAGCTATTGTGTTTGTATTGGCATTACAAAAACTAAAACCCTCCCCATTTTACTTGTTTGATGAAGTAGACGCACACCTTGATGCTCCTAACTCAGAACGATTAGCAAAAATATTGGAAGAGAGATCTAAAGAAAGTCAATTCATCATGGTATCTTTGAAAGACTCTGTTATACAAAAGGCAAAACTGATCTATGGTGTTTTCCCCAAGAACGGCGTTTCAAATGTGGTTACTTACAAAGACAAACGAATGCCATCTGTTCATACTTAGTTAATATTTACATGACATGCAAAATAATGCTTGTTTTCATCTTCTGCTAATTCTGGTTCTTCACTACACTTCTCAACTACATATGGGCATCTTGCCCTGAATCGACATCCTTGAAAAACATCAACGTCAATTGGTTCATTTATTCGAATTTTTTTTCCTTTGTTTAAGTTTTCAGGATCTGGCTCGGAGATTGCATCAATTAATGCTTGAGTGTACGGATGTTTTGGGCTTGATAGTACTTTGTCGATAGGACCCATCTCTACAATTTTACCCATGTAAAGAATACCTATTTTTTGACCAAAATATCTGGCAGTTGCCAAATCATGTGTGATGTAAATAAATGAAATATTGTATTTTTTTTGTAAATCCTGCATCAATTCTAGCATTTCTGCCCTAATTGACACATCTAACATTGAAACTGGCTCATCTGCTATGATTATTTTTGGCTTTAACGATAATGCTCTAGCTAATACTACTCTTTGTCTTTGTCCTCCCGAAAGCATATGGGGGTATTTTTTTATAATTTCCTCCGCAGGTTCTAATTTTACTTCCCGTAAAACTTCTACTATTCTTTTCAACCTTTCTTCTTTATTTCCTATATTGTGTATTTCTAATGGTTCTGAAATGATGTCTCTCACTTTCATTCTTGGATTAATTGAATCGTAAGGATCTTGATGAATCATTTGACAATTCATTCTAATTAATTCTAAATTCTTTTTTTCATCATTAATCTCTGTATTCTCAAAAAAGATTTTACCAGAATCTGCTTGAATGGATTTTAAAATTAGTTTGGCAATCGTGGATTTCCCAGAACCTGATTCACCAGCTAAAACTAACACTTCTCCTTTTTGAAGTGAAAATGATACATCATCTGTTGCTCTAACTGTAGTAGATTTTGAACCAAATATTTCTTTTTTAACAAAAAATTTTTTCAAATTTTCTACTTTTAGAATTTCTGACATTAGATATGGTTGAATGCTGAGGTATATCAAGAAATATGACTTGAGCCTAAATAATTGGGATAAAGCATTTATGTTGTTTAAAGAGTATTTTAATACTTGAATGACATCGTTCAAAAAAATCTTAATTATAAAAAATTCGTTGTAGATTCTAAATTACAATATTTTAAACCACATGCAACAAAAATTGAAAAAACTTTCTCTGAAGAAATATCTTCTAGTTTAAGTCGAAATTCTAAATATATACATCCAAAATTTTTTTATGATAAAAAAGGCTCTGATTTATTTGAAAAAATATGCCTATTGCCAGAATATTATCCTACAAGAACAGAAATCTCTATTTTAAAACAAATACAGTCTGAATTACCTTCTTTTCTTGAGGGTGACTTTAGGTTAGTTGAGCTGGGCAGTGGCGCATCTATAAAAACAAGACTATTACTTGATATTTTTACAGAATCTCAAGATAAAACAGAGTATTTCCCCATAGATATTTCTGAAATTCTTACAGAAAGTTCAGAACAATTACTTTCTGACTATGAGCACTTGTTAATTACAGGTATAATTGATACATATGAAGGGGGCTTAGAATTTCTTCAAACATTTGATGACAAAAAAAACCTTATTATCTTTTTAGGTTCTAGTTTTGGAAACTTTTCACCTATTGATGGTTACAAATTTCTAGAAAAAATTTATTCTACAATGAAATCCGGTGATCATTTTTTAATTGGATTAGATTTGGTTAAAGACAATCGTATTTTAGAATCTGCATATAATGATTCACAGGGAATAACAGCTGAATTTAATCTAAATGTTCTCTCTAGAATAAATGATGAACTTGATGCTGATTTCAATCTAGATAATTTTGTTCATCATGCTGTGTATAATGAAAAAGATCAAAGAATTGAAATGTATCTAAAATCTTTATCTTCGCAATCTATTGTTATTTCAAAATCAAATCTTGAACTAAAATTAGTAAAAGATGAATTGATTCACACTGAATATTCTCACAAATATACTCTTTCTCAAATTCATGACCTTCTTGATGATGTTGGATTTGAACTCAAACATACTTGGCTTGATGAAAAAAAATATTTTTCACTTACCTTGGTTTCAAAAAATTAAACATTTTCAGCACATCTGAAACCTGAAAACAACCATCTCTCATCTAATCTGAAGAAATTCCTGTAACTTCCTCTAATTGACATCTTTGGAGTTCCAAAAGATCCTCCTCTCAAAACTTTTTGGTTTGTAAACCATTTATCGTTGTATTCATCAAATCCTGATTTGAATCCTGGATACCCTGTAAATTCTGATGACGTCCATTCCCAAACATCTCCAATCATTTGTTGACATCCTGATGGGCTTACTCCATTTGGAAATGATCCGATTTCTGAGCACTGCCAAAAAGATGATTCAAGCAAATTACCTTTTTTCTCATCTGGTTGCTCATTTCCCCAAGGAAATAGTGTTTTTTCTTGTTTTTCTTCATTCCAACAGGCTGCTTTTTCCCATTCTGCTTCAGTTGGAAGCCTTTTTCCTGACCACTTGCAAAAAGCATCTGCTTCGTAATAACTAACATGACATACTGGCTCATTTGGATTTATTTTTCTAATTCCTGAAAAATCCCTTATGTGCCATTCACCATTAATTTTTTCCCAATACATTGGGGCATTCCAATTATTTGTTTTTACTTTCTCCCATCCATCTGATAACCAATACTTGTATGTCTCATATCCTCCATCTTCAATAAATTCTAGATATTGCTGATTGCTGACTGGAAAAATATCTATCTTGTAATTGTTAAGATAAACTTTGTGCTCTGGAAGCTCTATGTCATAACAATAACCATTTCCGTTATATCCCATTGAATAAATTCCTCCTTTGATGTGTACTGATTTTTTCTCAACACTACTTTGTTTTATGATCTCCTTTCTCTTTACAGGCCTGTATTGTTCAGCAAGAAGATGTTGTAGATCATACACCAAAAGCTCTTGATGCTGACATTCATGATGAAACCCCATCGTGATGACTCTGATTGCATCATCGCTAAGAACTTGAGACTCGATGAATTTTTCTACTCTTTGATTGATTGTGTCAAAGTATTGAAAAATCTGATCTGTTGTAGGTCTTGAAACTACTCCTCGCAATCCCTTGTCATGAGGAACTCCAAATTGCTGATAATACGAATTAAGGTATTCTGAAAATTTTTTTGAATAAAATTCATAATTTTTATCTAATTTGCTCATAATTGCTTCATATATCCAACTAACATGACCGATATGCCACTTTGGTGGGCTCATGAAAAATGCCGTTTGAACAACAAAATCATCTTTCTCTAAAGTTTTTACAATCTCCATAGTTCTATTTCGTGTATCTCTAAATTGTTCTACTAATGTTCTAGTCTGTTCTAATTCTGGATTTGAGGTCAATATTGAGAAATAATCTTTTTTGCATTATTATGTTTGTGGGTATTTTTCTTAATACCCTCTGGCAAAAATTGGAATTGCCACACTCTGTTCTTTACATAACATGCATTTCTGCTCAGAATTTTCACTACCAAACGGAATTACTCTGATGTCTGCTCCTGTCTCTTCTTTGATTTTTTCTTCACATTCTAATTTGCCACACCATGGAGCATTAAAGAAACCTCCATTTTCAATTTCTGACTTGAATTCTTCGTATTCTGAAACATTTTTTGTATTATTGTTTGCCTGTTCTCTGGCATTTTTTAACATGTTCTCTTGAATTTCATCTAAAATTGTAGAAATTTTTCTAATATCTGTAAAATTCAAATTTGTTTTTTCACGATTGTACCTTTTAGCGATGACGATACTTTGCTTTTCAATATCTTTCGGCCCTATTTCTATTCTTAATGGTATTCCCTTTAATTCCCAGTCATTAAATTTGAAGCCCGGCGATAATTCACTTCTATCATCTACGTACACTCTAATTTCTTTTGATTCTAATTCACTTCTAATTTCTTCTACCTTGGGCAATACTTTCTCTTTACCTTCAACATTTTTGTAAATTGGTACAATTACTACCTGTGTTGGAGCAACCTTTGGTGGTAGCACTAATCCTTTATTGTCTCCGTGTGCCATGATCATAGCTCCGATTAATCTCCAAGAAACCCCCCATGATGTTTGCCATGCAAAATGTTCTACATTGTCTTTATCCGCAAATTTTACTTCAAATGGTTTTGAAAAATTCTGTCCTAAGAAATGAGACGTTCCCATCTGTAATGCCTTTCCATCCGGCATTATTGATTCCATGGTTGTCGTGTAAACTGCACCTACAAACTTTTCTTTCTCACTTTTCTTACCTGTAGTAACTGGTATTGCTAATTCTTCTTCAACTGTATTTTTGTAAATTTCTAAAATTTTTATTACTTCTTTTTCTGCTTCTTCTTGAGTTACATGTACTGTGTGACCTTCCTGCCACAAAAATTCTGATGTCCTGAGGAATGGTTTGGTTGCTTTTATTTCTGCCCTTAATGCGGTGTTCCAAAAATTTATCTTTAATGGCAGGTCTCTCCAACTTTGAATCCATTTGGAATATAATGTATATGCCAAAGTTTCAGATGTTGGTCTTAGTGCAAGTCTATCTCCAATTTCATTTGTTCCAGAATGAGTTACCCAAAATACTTCTGGATTAAACCCTGCAAAATGTTTCTGCTCTTTTCCTAATAGTGACTCTGGAATTAGTATTGGAAGAAAACCATTTCTTATTCCATTTTTTCTAAACTTTTTATCAAATGTATTTCTTAACGATTCCCAAATGGAGTATCCATCAGGTCTTAAAACGATTAATCCCTTTACTGGTGCATAATCTGCAAGCTTTGCTTTAAGAACAACCTGAGTATACCATTCACTAAAATCATCATTTTTTGAAACTGTAATTCCTACGTCTTCTTTGCTCAAACTGAAATTCACATAATTAATTTAACTAATGAGCCTTTCGTGAGAATTTTGACTCTAATAATGTTTAGAGTTTATCCCCTTTGCAGAGCACTTTACCCATCACTCTGCTTTGGAAGTTTGGACAGACAAAACACTGAATGAAATGAATCTGATCTTTCAAAACAGGGCAATCTACAAACTCTTGTTTCATTTTTTTGAGCATTTTAGGACTGACGCCTTTTAGTTTTAATTTTCCTTTATCATCCATCATTCCTGATGCTTTTAACTCATCTTTGACGTCTTGTGGTAGCTTTTGTCTACCTTCTCTTTCTTGAATTTCTACTTCGAATTTATGTTCTAGTTCATCCATATCTAATAGAATACATTCGGGGATTTATTACTAGCGTTTTTTGGATCTCAAAAAAAGTTCAAACTTTAATCACGGTATATTTTTGCTAATTAAACCTCCTTCTAGTTTAAATAATATTAGATAATTTTTGAACCATTCTTGATCTTTAAAATATATTTTTCATACCTAAAAACTACCCACGGTTTTTTAAAAATTGGATATTAGAAATGGCGCAATTCTAATTTCCTTTTTTCTTATCCCAACTATCATGATCTGAAATACATTTACTGCAAAGATAGGCAGGATCGCTGAGGAGATTAATGCTAACTTGTAGATTGTCTTTTGATTTACAGCACATACAAAACTTTCCTTTTGTTATTTTCTTTTTCGTCAAATCTGATTTAATCAATAAAAGCATAGACACTACTTTAATATAATTAGCAATTTTTTTGCAAATCAGAAATCAGTTGTTAGCAATTTTTGATGTTGAAGGCGTTCTGTATGATGAAGAATATCTTCCTATTCTAGCAGAAAAACTAAACAAACAAGACGAAATTTGGGCAATTACAAAACAGGGTATTCAAGGTAAAATCAACTGGGAAGATGGTCTCAGAACAAGAGTTGAAGCTCTTAAAGGTCTAGATGAAAAAATTTGTCAGGAAGTAGCAGATGAATTACCTATCATGACTGGTGCAAAAGAAATGTGTAGAGTCTTAAAGGCAGCTGGCTGGAAATTGATGGCAGTTTCTGGCGGTTTTACATTAATGATGGACAGATTAAAAGATGAATTGGGACTAGATTATGTATATTCTAATGAATTACTGTTTAAAGATGGAAAATTAGATGGTGTCACAATTCATGTTGATTCTGATAAATCAAAATCTGCAAAAATAAAAATTGCTGAATGGGGTGAAAAGAAAGATGACATTGTCTGTGTTGTAGATGGTGCAAATGATGTAAAGTTATTTGATATTTGTGGTTTGGGAATTGCATATAGGGCTCAAGACTTGGTCAAGGATTTGGCAACAACCACATTGGAAGAAAAAGATCTGTCCAAGGTTTTAGATATTATAAACAAACACTACAAATTAGAATTAGAGACAACCACTCCTGCCTAAACAATTTTTTAGTCCATCACACTAGTAATCTTGCTTGGAAATTATCCCTATTCACATTGAAAAAGAAATTGAGCCCTCCGATGATATTTCTGAACTTGTTTCAAATTATCATGACATAAAAGACGGAGACATTATTGTAGTTGCTCAAAAAATCATATCAAAACAAGAACAAAGGATGATTAAATTATCTACCGTAGCCCCTTCATTATTGTCTCAAGGAATTGGTTCTCAATATCAAAAAGATCCTAGAATCATAGAATTAATTTTATCAGAAACAAAAAGAATAGTTAGAATGAAAAATGGAATAATTATTGTTGAAACAAATTCTGGATTCATTTGTGCAAATGCTGGAATTGATGAAAGTAATGTAAAAGAAGGATATGCCACTTTATTGCCAATAAATTCTGATATTTCTGCACAGACAATTCGAAATAATATCTTAAAACAAACTAGCAAAAATGTTGCAGTAATTGTTTCTGATACCTTTGGTCGTACTTTCAGAATGGGACAAACTAATTGTGCTATTGGTATTTCTGGTTTAAATCCTATTGTTGATTATGAAGGAACAATGGATTCTTTTCAAAAAGTTTTACGAGTAACTGCAATTGCAGTAGCAGATGAAATTGCTTCTGCTGCAGAATTAGTAATGGGTAAAACATTGAAATGCCCAATTGCTATAATTCGCGATTATTCCTTTAACATAGAAGAACATGTGATAGAAGAATTAATTCGACCTCAGAATGAAGACCTTTTTAGATGATTTTATTTCCTTTCAATAGGATTATAATCTAAAGAAGAAAATTTCCTTTGAAATGCCTATTAACACTGAACTGCATTGTCATAATTCATTTTCAAATTTTCACGTTGGTGAAGATGAGGCTCCATACGATTGTAATGTTTCAATTAGAGATCAACTAGAACGATCATATAACTTGGGATTGGATGCAATTTTTGTTACAAATCACAATACCCTGGATGGTTATCATCAATTATTAGAGTACAAAAACGATCATGCAAAATTTGAAAATATTGATGTTTTCCCTGCTGAAGAAATTACTACTGATACTGGAGCTCATGTTCTGGCATATGGCATTCATGATGAAATCTCAGCTGGGATTTCTCTTGAAGAAATCATCGATGAAGTTAGAAAGCAAGGAGGTGTATCGTCTGCACCTCATCCATTTAGTTTACTTGATGCATTGCGTGATAGCGCTAAAAAATGTGATATGGTTGAAGTATTCAATAGTAACAATGTAGATATTTTATCAAATGCTCGAGCTGCCCAATTTGCACTAGATAATAATATGATTCAAGTTGCTGGAAGTGATTCTCATGTCCTCTCTACTCTTGGAAGATGTGTAAATGTAATAGATTCCGAAAACAACCTTGATGATATTTTACGTGCAATGAAACAAGGAAAAATCAATATTTCTCAAACAGGATATGCAATACAAACTGAAACACTTGATCATCTAAAATATAAAATTAATAATTCAAAGGAATATTTGATCGATTATATTTCTGAACATTATCCAAATGCAAAATGGCTCTTAACATTATTGTTGAGAATTTATGATTCAAACCAAAATAGTCATATGTGGTCTTTGTTTTACAAAATTGCAATTTACTTGATGAAGAGAATTTCTCAAAAAATTAATTTCCAGAATCAGGATCCGAGTTTCATGAAAGATCGAAATCTGGCAACTATGTTTAAAATGGCATTATAAATTAAAGTTGGATTACATTCTTCCATAATGCCCTGTTTGTGAAAATAATTTGAACTTTCTTCCGTCATTTCACATCTTCTGAAATCTCTTTGAGGATTTTTTCTAGAATTTCACTATAATTTATTGAAGTATCTGCAGAAACAAACAAAATATTTTCATTTAATGGAAAATTCATTGTAATGACCCTGTTTCTAATGACTACTGTACCTTTAACTTCTCCTAATAAACTATCAAATTTCTTACGTAGTTTGATTCTAACTGCAACTTCTTCATACAAATCTTCATAAAATCTTTGATTTTCTATCGAATTGGATTCTCCATTCAGGCCTCCTGTAATTAAATTTCCATCTGCATTTATCACACTAACAAATTGAATTTTTTCATCAAGTTTTTTTATATTGTTGCAGAGTTTATGATAGTCAAAAATTTTATTCTCCATACTCCGCCCTCTTCCTTAACTGTATATCTCTAATTTATTTTAACATTCATTCAAACGAATATCATTACCTCAAATATTATCATACCAATGATCAAATTCTCTGATAACAATACACTTTTTCCTATTCTAATATTCTCCATACTCTGCTGATTTTGATTTTTAGAACTAAAACCACTGTATAATCTAGTTGAATTAAATAAAATCTTATTTTAATCTCAAATTTAAGATAACAAATAAAGTTTTTTTAAAATTATTCTGGCAACTGTGATAGGTTAAGCTAATTTGTATACCTACACTTGTTAAAATAGATTTTAATATGACAAAACGGCTTTGATGAATTAGATACTGATGTCTGAATCTGCTGAAAAAAAGTTAGATGCAACTGGATTATTTTGTCCTGAACCTGTGTTTAGAACAAAAATTGAAGTTGAAAGAATGCAGGTGGGGGAAATAATCACTGTATCTGCAGATGATCCTGCGGCTGAGGATGATATTTCGAGATGGGTTACAAGAAATGGACATGAATTATTAGACATGTCCAAAGACGGTGATACAATTACATTCAAAATCAAAAAGGTGAAATAACTAAAATTATGACTGCTGTTACTGACACAGATGTTTTGAATCGTGTAGGTAACACTCCTCTAGTGAAATTAGAATCTCTTTCACACGATAGCACTGAGTATTTTGCAAAATTGGAGGGTCATAATCCGTTTGGTTCTGTAAAGGATAGAGCTGCTTATTGGATGATAAAAGACGGTGAAGAACGTGGAATTTTAACAAAAGGGAAAAGTATTATCATTGAGCCCACTTCTGGAAATACTGGAATAGCCTTAACTGGAATTGCAAATGTGCTAGGATACAAAGTTGAGATTGTAATACCTGAAAAAGCAAGTAATGAAACTAAAGACATCATTAGAAAACTTGGAGCAAAAGTTTTTGAGACTAGTGATGATTTATGTCCAAAGGTTGGAGCTGGAACAGATCAAAGTATTGCACTTGCAACATCTATTGCATCATCCAGACCTGATACATATTATTCTCCAAATCAATATGCTAATGAGGCAAATTTCAAAGGTCACTATGTAGGAACAGGCCCTGAAATTTGGAAGCAAACTGAAGGCAAGATTACTCATTTCTTTACTGGTGTTGGAACTGGTGGGACAATTACAGGAATTGGTTCATTTCTAAAAGAAAAAAACCCTAATGTGAAGATCATTGGTTGTCAACCACAACAAAATCATTTGATTCAAGGATGGAGAAACTTTGAAGAATCTGCAAAACCTGATCTATTTCTAAAACGTGAAAATGTAGTAGATGATTGGATATCTGTTGACAATGAGGAAGCATTTTCTGTAGTCAAAGAAGTCTTTACAAAAGATAAACTCTTGATAAGTCCTTCTTCTGCAGCAGTTTATGCATGTATGAAAAAATATCCTGTTGAGGGAGATGCGTGCGTTGTGGGAATTTTTGCTGATGATGGTAGAAAATTCAAGAGTGTTTATGCTTCACAAAATATTATGACTGAAGAAGAGTTTGAAACTTCCCTTAAAGATGCTAAACACATGTCAGAACTGGCATACTGATCTATTCTAAAATTTTCTTTAGATTTTTTTGATAAAATTCTCTAAATGATATGTTCATGTCTTTTTCATGTGTGAGACATTTACTGCTTATTTCAGAAATCTGATTTTTTACTTCTTTACTCCAAAGACTTTGCTGTTTGTCTTTAGAGTCTGTAATCGATGGATTTTCTTCAATTTTCTCCATGATTTCCAAGAATGATAGCACCATTTGACGAAATTTACTGATACGTAATAGGAACATCTGTGATTCTTCTTTATTGACTAGATTCATCATTGAATGAACCTGATTATAGTATTCTAATGCTTTTTCATTATATTTTTTAAAATCTGCAATACGTTTTTTCCAATATTCTTTGGATGGTTTTTCTTCTACTTTGTAACTAAACTTGATTTGGCTTAATTCCATTCCTAATTTTGCCAACTTTTCACTGTGTTCTTTGACTGTTTTCTTTAGATTTTCTGGAATATCTTCCATGAAACTCACTATGTGTACTTTCAATAAAAGCTTAGATTTTTGAGTTGTTCCAGGCTTCCTTAGATTTCTTGGAATACTCTAGAATGCATTTCTCACAAAATGAATCCCACTCAGTTATTTCTAATTTTTTAAAAAACTCCAATGACCATTTGTATATTGGTTCTTCTCTATATTGAAATTGTTGAATTGTATAGATATCTTTTTCATTAAATTTCTTCAAACATTTTCTGCATTGTGCATTTTTCATTCTAGTTTATCTGCACTTTCCGTGAGATATTTGTCAACATCAATTGCTGCCATACATCCAAATCCTGCTGCAGTAATTGCTTGTCTATAATTTCTATCGTGAACATCTCCTGCTGCAAAAACCCCTTCAACATTTGTATGTGTTCTATTTTTTAATACCACATATCCTTCACCATCTAAATCTATTTGGTTTTTGAATAATTTTGTATTTGGTTCATGACCAATAGCAACAAAAAGACCGCCTACATCAAGTGTTGTCTCTTCATTTGTTTTTAGATTTTTTAGAACAGCTTGTTTCATTTTTTCATCTCCTTTGATATCTACAACAGCTGAATCCCAATGAAATTTAATTTTGTCATTGTTCATTGCTCTTTGTTGCATTACCTTACTTGCGCGTAGTTCATTTCGTCTGTGAACCAAATGAACAGTTGTTGCAAATTTTGTTAGAAACGTTGCTTCTTCTATTGCTGAGTCTCCTCCTCCCACTACTACTAATTCCAGATTTCTAAAGAACGGTCCATCACATGTAGCACAATATGAAACACCTTTTCCCGCAAAAGTTTGTTCCCCTTCCAGTCCCATTTTTCTTGGATTTGCACCTGTTGCGATTATGACTGCACGACCTTCATATTCTTCAGATGCTGTTAAAACTTTGAACGGTTTATGTCTAAAATCTACATCTACAGCCTCATCATCAACAATAGTTGTACCCATTCTTTGTGATTGTTTTCGCATATCTATCATTAAATCAGGTCCCATGATTCCATTTTCAAATCCTGGATAGTTTTCAACTTCTGTAGTGTTCACTAATTGACCACCTGGAAGTATTCCTGATAAAATCAATGTGTCATAACCTGCTCTGGAACAGTAAATGCCTGCAGTATATCCTGATGGACCTGCACCAATTATAATTACGTCAAATTTTGTTTTCTTTTTATCTGGCATCTTTGGATCGCCATCACTTGTTTCAAGTACTGTAGCTCCTGCATCTGCTGCCATCATGATGATAAATAATTAATTTTCAATAATTTAAGTGAATATCCTTTTTGCTTATTCGTCTTTTATTCTCATGATGATCTGATCACATATTCTGCGCATTTCAGAATCTGATCCAACACTTGAAATTTTTACAATATCTGTAGTTGTCACAATGCCTATGATCTGTTCATTTTCTTTTACTGGCAGTTTGTGAATTAATTTCTCTTTCATCATTTCTGAAGCTTCCCAAATTGTTTCTTCAGGATCTATTGTGATTAGAGGTGAAGACATTACTTCTGAGACTTGTGTGAATAGGGGTCTTCCTTCAGCTGCGACTTTGGTTACAAAATCTCTCTCAGTTAAAATTCCTACTGGTTTTTCATTTTCAGTAACAATGACAGAACCTATGTTAAGTTCATTCATTTTTTGCGCTGCTTCTTGTAGTGACGTTGATTTATCTGCTGTTAGAACATTTTTACTCATTACTTGATTTACAAATGTACTGTTCATGACATGATTTCATTTTTCAATTATTTGAGATAAATTCTAAATTATCATCATTGAAAATCAGTCAAGATAATCATTGTAGACTTATAAATTCAAAATAGGCATGATTATAACATGGTAATTAAAACTAAGAAAATTCTAGTTCCACTTGATGGTTCTAAAAACTCCCTTCGTGGTTTAGATATGGCTATTCATATTGCACGACAATCTCATGGAACTATTGTTGCCTTGGCCGTAAAATCTGTGCCTGGAATTTATGCACTTCACCCTCTTGGATTCTTGGATTTTAATTCAATGAAGGAAGTAAAGAAATTACTAAATGATGCAAAAACTAGAGCAGCAAAAAAAGGTATTCAATTAACTGGTAAGGCAGTTGCCGGAGATCCTGGTTATGATATTGCTCGTTTTGCAAATAATAAGAAAAATGGAATTGATATGGTAGTGATTGGGGCTCGTGGACTAGGCTCTACAAAAGAACTTTTCTTGGGAAGTGTTTCCAACTATGTTTTACATAAATCTAAAAAACCTACACTTGTTGTAAAATGAGTAGCGATAATTTTAAAAAAATCTTGGTCCCTCTTGATGGCTCTAGATATTCTGAAAAAGCGTTAGAACGCGCATGTGAATTTGTAGGTGCGTTTAACTCCAAATTGATTTTAATCTATGTTGTAGAAAAATCCATTCCTGTTAACCTCTTAGACAGGAAAGAGTATCTGAACATTCTCAAAAAATTTGGAAATAAAACTTTACAAAAAGCCAATGACAAAATTTCAAAAAAAGGGATTAACGCAAAAAATATCTTAAAAGAAGGAAACATTGCCGCAGAAATCGACAAGGTTGTAAAAAATGAAAAATGTGATTTGATAATTGTTGGAAGTAAAGGATTAGGAGCTGTAACTAGATTTCTACTTGGAAGTGTTTCAACTAAATTGGCCCAATCTTCATCTTGTTCAGTAATGATTGTAAAGTAATTTTATACAGCTAGAGCAGAAACAATATCTGATTTTGTAATAATTCCTACTAATTTTGATTTTTTGACAACTGGAAGTCCGCTAATGTCATATTTGATCATTCGGGTGATTGCCAGTTTGATATCATTGTCCATCTCCACTGTTATTGGGTTGGTAGTCATAATGTCTGTTGCATGAAACGGAAACAGATAACTCATTTGGTTTGAATGTTTCTCTTCTAATCCTTTTTTGAATTTGTATTCTTGAACTTCTCTTGGATCGGCAGATTCTGCAATCCACTGTGGTATTTTTGCAGGCACAAAATCTCTAAAAGTAACGATTCCTATCGGGGTTTGGTTTCTTTTTATTACTACTCTTGAAATTCCATATCTTAGCAAGAGACTTTCTATGTGGAGAATGGGATCACTTGGCTCAGCAGTCACTACTTTACTTTTCATTATTTTTGAAACTTTGAATGATTCTGATTCTTTTGTTAAAAATGCCTTTACAAGATCAGTTTTTGTTACAATTCCGGACATTGACTTGTCTTTGTTTAATATGATCACCAGACTAATCTTATGTTTTTTCATTATTTTTGCACACTCTTTAACTGAACTGGTTCTAGTTAATGTGAATAGTTTTCTAGGTTTGAAATCTTTCGCTTTAATTGATTTTATGGGTTTAGTACCTAATTCATAAATTTTTTTTGCTATGTCTTTTTCGGTAATTACTCCAATTGGTTTTCTTTTGTCTATGACTATTACTCTTTTCACTTTATTTTTCAATAATGTTTCTCGTGTTTTCAAAAGTGTTGTATTTGGATTAACTGTGATTGGTTTTGAGATTAATTCAATCAATTTCATATTCTTTACATTCATGATGGTTCTATTAGATAATTTATTAAAAAAGTCTTTGACAATATCATTATTGAATATCATATTTGGTAATTATTGCGAAAGTTATTTACATACAGTTTACAGTGAATAGTTATGACTGCGACTATTCCTTTGTATGTTGTTGGTTTGGATAAAGATGAACCTGCAAATGAAATTCTTACATCCAAATTTGGTGGTGCTCTAGAAAAAGTTCAACAGGTATTGTCTCACGTGATTGAGGCAAAAATCACTGTAGAATCTCAAAATTCAGAAGGTTCTAGAACTCATTATGACGCAACAGCCACTGTTAAAACTTCTAAAGACACTCTAGTTTACACATCTTCTGATTGGGACATTCTAAAGATTGCTGATGATTTGTCAAGAAAGCTTGAAGGTGAGTTGTCTAAACACGATGATAAGCGTCAAAGAGAAAGCATTCGTAAAAGGGAGTCTTTTTAGCATGTTTCAAAATATTTTAGTTCCATGTGATTTGTCTAGTCAATCAACTAGGGCCTTTAAAGCGGCTCTGGATGTGGCTAAAAAATATGAATCGAAAATCACTCTTCTGACTTGTCTCGAAGGTGATGCTTGGCAACACAAATACTATGATGCACGAGCAGATAAGGAATTAATCAAAAAACAAAGTAAAGTAACAAAAAAACATTTTGAAAAATTAGAAATATTAGCAGAGAAAAATAATATTCCTCTAAAATCAAATATTATTACTTCAAAATCCGTTGTAAACGATATTGTAAATTTTGCAAAATCACGTAAACATGATCTTATTGTGATTGGATCTCATGGACGAACTGGTTTTGATAAAATACTTTTAGGCAGTGTTGCAAACGGTGTCTCCCAAAGAGCTCGATGTCCTGTTTTAATCGTAAAATAAACATCGTGATGTAATGATCTCTATTGTGGGTGCCGGAAGAGTTGGTTCCTCCATCGCATTTCTTTGTGTATCTAATGCATTAGATGATGTTTTACTCCTTAATCGTTCTAAAGATAAAGCAATTGGAGAATCTTTAGATATTGCAAATGCTATTCCTTCCACTTCAAAATTTTCTATACGCGGAACAGATGATTATGCTGATTTATCTGGTTCACACATTGTAATTATTGCTGCAAGTACTGTATCATATTCAAAATCTAGAACAGAAAATAAAAATCCTCAAGTAGACATGATAAAAGAAATTGCAGAAAAAATCAAATTGTATTGCCCCTCTGCAATAATTTTGATCATTTCAAATCCTCCGGATGTCTTGACCTATTATTTTCAAAAAGAATCTGGCTTTTCTAGATTCAAAGTAATTGGTATTGCATCAAGCTTAGATTCAAGTAGATTTCGTTATTTCCTATCTGAAAAATTATCTGTACCACAATCTTCAATAAATAACGCACTAGTTCTTGGGGAGCACGGTGATACAATGGTTCCTATTTTTTCAAATGTGACTGTTAATGACATTTTTCTGACTTCTATGATTAATGATGCTGAAAAAAAATACATTACTTTTGATATACGAAACTATTGGAAGACTTTGAGAAACTACAAGAGTAGATCTCAGTTTGGTATTGCTAAAAATGCTTATGATGTAATTACTGCCATTATCAATGCAAAAGAACTGTCTATCCCTGCATCAATAGTTCTTGAAGGTGAATATGGTGAAAATGACGTATCTATGGGTGTTCCTGTAAAAATTAATCAAAATGGTGTTTCTGAAATACAAATGATTGATCTTGACGAATCAGAATCTCTCATGTTAAAAGAATCCTCTAAAAAAATTCATGATGATATCAATTCTCTTTGAATTTACTAATTATTCCCTGATGTTTTTTACACAATTTTTTGTTGTCTATTTGTGAATGAAAAAGATCTTTTTGCCAATGTGCATTAAAAAGCCTACAGTCTATGTCCTCACAAAATGCTTCTCCTGTTTCATAATATATGATGGTTTGAAGCAAATACCCTTCAGCAATTTCTGATAAACGTGGATCATGTTCTTCTAAAAATTGATCCTTGTACTTTTCTTTTATTTTGTCTTCTTGTTCTTTAGAAAAATTTGTCATAAGATCTAAATAGTATTGTTTTGGTTTTGCTGGTGCTTCTATCATGCCTTTTGTTGAAATTATTGATGGGTTAGAACCAATTAATGCTCTTGCATGATATCTGAAATTATCTTCATCAAATGTGCATGTAATCTTGTTTGTGAAAATAATGTGTAATGTATCTATTTTATTTTCATTTATTGGAATTAATTCTGTAATCATTTTATGAAATTCAAATCCATCATATAGTGGCATCTCTGTGTTTTCAGTGATATCTTCAGTCTGTTTTTCAAATGGTTTTTTTAAATCAAAAATTCTGACATTTGCAATTTTTTCTAATATCTCATTACTTGCATCTGAAAAGATGTTTTCTCTTATCTCAATTTGAATTGGAAATGTTTCTATGAGAAATCTCTGTAATTTTTCTAACTGGATTTCAGGAACTGTGGGCTCATTATATAGAATGATTTTAGAAATTTTCAATAAGATAATTGTGTCTTAATGGCTTATTTTTCTAACGTCTAATTTTTTTAAAGTATTGTAAATTATTTTTTGAATATATTTTGGATTAATCTGAATATCTGATGAATTACAATAAATTATACATAAAAATTTAGATATGTAATGAGAAAAAAATTTGAAACATTTTTCATGCCTAAAAATAATTTAGAACATCTTGGATTTGGATATTTTAAAAAATGGGTTGGTATAGGAACCCTGATTGGTATAGTTGCGGGTTTAGGATCTATAGCATTTTTTCTTATGCTGCAGTTTTCCACTCAGTTTTTTCTTGGTTTGGGTGCTGGATTTATGCCTCCGGGTGATGGTGAACTAAGTTCTGTATATTCTTCTGTTGCACAAAGACCATGGATGTTTCCTTTGATTACTGGAGGAGGTGGATTGTTAGTTGGTTTAGTAATCTCAAAATTTGCTCCTGAAGCTTCAGGGCATGGAACAGATGCAGTAATTTATGCATTTCATAATAAAAAAGGGCAAATTCGTACAAGAATTCCTTTAATCAAAACATTGGCTTCTGCAGTGACAATAGGTACTGGAGGAAGTGGAGGTAGAGAAGGTCCCACTGCTCAAATTGCAGCTGGCTTTGGATCATTACTTGGTAGATTGTTAAAACTAAATGATGAAGATAGACGAATTACTGTAGCTACTGGTCTGGGTGCAGGTATAGGTAGTATTTTCAAAGCTCCTTTGGGAGGTTCTTTGTTAAGTACTGAAATTTTTTATCGTCGTGATTTTGAAGTAAAGGCATTACTACCCGCATTGATTGCATCGATAACTGGTTTTGTCATTTTTGGTTCTGTTTTTGGATGGTCTCCAATTTTTAATATATCTAGTTCTGCAATTGAATTTGAACATTTTTCTTCTTTGCTCTTATTTGCAATAATTGGATTATGTTGTGCAGGAACTGGATTACTATACATCAAAACCTTTTATAAAATTCATTATATTTTCCAACGTCTACAAATACCAAATTTCGTAAAACCTGCAATAGGTGGTGTACTAGTTGGAATCATTGCAATGTTTTTACCTCAAGTTCTAGGACCTGGTTATGGGTGGTTGCAAACAGGCGTATTTGATAATCCTGAATTATTTCCATTGTGGATTTTAATCGCAATTTTATTTCTAAAAATACTTGCAACTTCTTTATCTGTTGGTTCAGGAGGTAGTGCAGGTGTTTTTGGACCTGGTTTGGTAATTGGTGGTTTTCTGGGCGCAATAATTGGAATAACGTTTCATTCGTTTGGATATTTTCTTGAAATTCAAATCTCAACTATGGCGATAGTTAGCATGATTGCGTTTTTTGGAGCCGTTTCTAAGGCTCCTATTTCTATAATAATAATGGGCAGTGAAATGACTGGGAGTTACGTGTTGTTGCCTGCAATGGTTATTGCAACTGTAACTGCGTACATACTCATCGGCTTGAAAAATTCCATCTATCAAAATCAATTCATTGCAAGAGAAGAATCCCCTGCTCATAGATTAGAATATCAAAACCCACTGTTAAAAAAATTATTAGTTAAAGATGCCTTGAATGTTATTTATCCAAAAGTGACATCTAC
>JBHHVV010000023.1:0-22675 GCA_046754445.1 Candidatus Nitrosopumilus sp. | reverse complement strand
ATCCTGATAGGCCATGGAATTTAGTTTTTGCAACCAAAGTATTTCTTGCAGCATTTATCATTAGCACTCATGCATTTTATCTAAGTGTAAAACCTAGGAAAAGCCTAGATGAATAAAAAATTTGATTTATTTCATGTAAAAACTATTTCTAGTATGTAGGAATACTTCTAATATGGGATTGTTTGGTTCTAGCAAAAATGATTTAAAGTGTAAAAAATGTGGAACAGTTCTTTCTGATTCTGAAAGATTGAAAAAACATCAGGAAAAAGCTCATAACAAGAAAAAAGAAAAATGTAGAGTTTGTGGAACAGAGTTTGATACTTCAGATGAATTAAGAAAACACAAAAAAAATTGTAAATAGAAAATTACTCTGACAGTCCAGACTCATACTTTGGTTGTCTTTTAAGGGCTTTTTCAATTGCTTCCAAATTTTTAATTTCATTTTTAGAATTCAATGTGAGTGTTTTGATCATTTCTGAGCCTAGTTGTACTGCCTGTTCAGGCAGTATTTCCAAATATTTTTCTAGCCCTTTCTTGTAATTTGCAATTAATTCCAATCCTTCTTCAAGAGTCATGTGTATTGTTTACATGTCTTCTATTCAAAGCTTCCAATTTTCATGATTAGTTTTGAATAACTTTATACGTTTACGTCTCAAAAGTTGTTTTGATTTGGATATTACAGAAAAAGTAAATTTGATCGAAAGACCACCAACTGAAGAAGTAGTAACTCATGATGAGCTAATAGAATTATTCAAAACGAACTCATCACCAAAGCATTACATTGGGTTAGAAATTTCAGGATTCTTGCATCTAGGTAGTTTAATTAGTACAGGTTTCAAAATAAATGATTTTGTAAAAGCTGGAGTAAAATGTACAATTTTTCTTGCTGATTGGCATACTCTAATTAATGATAAACTTGGTGGGGATTGGGATATAATATCAAAAGTTTCAAAGTATTATCAAGATGCTTTCAAGTTAGTATGTCCAAATGCAGAAATTGTATTTGGTTCAAAACTATATGAGGAAAAAAAAGAGTATTGGTCAGAACTAGTGAAATTTACAAAACATATGTCAATTGCAAGGACAATGAGGACATTAACAATTATGGGAAGAAGTGAGGATGATAAAAAAATTGATTTAGCCAAATTGCTCTATCCAGCAATGCAGGCAGTTGATATTCATTCGTTGGGAGTAGATATTGCTCATGCTGGAATGGATCAGAGAAAAATCCACATGCTAGTAAGAGAAGTTTTTCCTAAAATGAAATGGAAGATACCTGTTGCAGTTCATCATAAACTGTTACCTGGACTTTCAAAACCTGCAGATTTAAGTGACTCCAGAATTGTAGGTAAAATGAGTAAATCTGATCCAAATTCAGGTGTTTTTATTCACAACACAGATGAAGAAATAAAGAAAAAAATCAGCAAGGCATGGTGTGAAGAATCTAATATTGAAAATAATCCATTATTGGAGATTGCAAAAACAGTAATTTTTCATGAATTTAATGAAATGAGCGTAGAAAGACCTGAAAAATTTGGCGGTAATGTGACTTATTCTGAATATACGCAACTAGAGAAAGACTTTGCTGAAAAGAAATTACATCCAGGAGATTTGAAACAAACTGTAGGAAATTACTTGGTGAAGGTGATTTCCCCTATTAGAGAAAAATTGAATCTCAGCCAAGAGATTAGTGATGCAATAAAGAAAAGCTATTAGACTTTGAGATCTGGATTAGTTTGTTCTTCTAAATTGTATTTTGATTTGTATCCTCTTGGATTAATCATTAAATCTTTGTAAGTATACGTTGATGAATTTCCAATAATTACTGTACTAATCATTCCTAGTTGATCTGAATGATTTGGTAAATTTTCCAAATCTGTCATAACAATAGTTTCAGATTCTCTAAATGCTCCTTTGATTATGGCAACAGGAGTTGTGGGTTTTCTATATTTTAAAAGAACTTTTCTTGTATCTTGTAATTGATGAATTCTCTTTTTGCTGGCAGGATTATAAATGACAATAACAAAATCACCCTGAGCTGCTGCCTCAACTCTTTTTTCAATAATTTCCCATGGAACTAATAGATCACTCATGCTAACAACTGCAAAATCAGTCATTAGTGGTGATCCAACAATTGATGCACAAGAGTTGAGTGCAGATACTCCAGGAACTATCTCAACTTGTAGTCCATCTTTTGGATTCCAACCAGTTTCTGCAAGTGTTTCAAAAATTAATCCAGCCATTCCATAAATTCCAGGATCTCCACTTGAAACAAGTGAAACAATTTTTCCAGATTTTGCAAGATCAATACATTGATGTGCTCTCTCTACTTCTTGGGTCATTGCATAACGATGTACTGTTTTTCCCTCAATTAGGTTTTGAACTAAATTTACATAAGTTTCATAACCAACAATTGTGTCACTTTCACCAATTACCTCTTTTGCTCGAAATGTCATGTGATCATGATGTCCAGGACCAACACCAACAATGTAGAGTTTACCAGTCAATTTTAAAATAATTTTTTTGTCAAGTAATTTATCCCTTTACTGAACTCTATTGGAATGGATCTATGAAAGGACAATTTACTATATGATCACTGTTGAGAGGTCTTGCAATACTAACTGATAGTAAATCATCTGTGCGAAATGAGTCAATATCTGATTTGGTCTCCAGAATTTTAGCTGATTTTGAATCATTCCACTCAACTAGATAAATTCTCCACATTGGACTGTAATTGTCATCACCAAGAGCTGCTCCAGCAATTCCTGCTTGATATCCTAAAGGACCTGTACCTTTTATGCCATTTTTAAATTGGAAAAGATCAACTGCTCCAGAATTAGCAATTAGATTTGCAGAAGATGGAGACGAAACAACCCCCATTGTTTCAGCAGGTCCTGATGGAGTAGCATCAGTTACAATATAGTAAACAGTTCTTCCATCAGGTCCCCATCCTCTATGAGCTACAAAAGTTACAGTCAACTCTTCTTCATTAATTTCAATAATTTGTCCTCCGCCATATGGCATTTCATCAGTAATTTCGTTTTCAGAACGAACAGTCATTTGTCCATCTGGCCAAGAGATTTGAGGGGTGTTAAGTATGATTCCTGATTCATTAAATTCAATTCTACCTGATTCTTCAGCATTAATTATATCGGTTGCAGATTGAAACTCTATTTCTTTTTGACCTGTTTTCCATGTAACTTCAATTACTGAACTTAATGCACTATATTCTGACTCTTGTGATGGAGTGCTTGAAAATACTTCATTTTGAAAACCAAATATTCCATCACCTTTTACTCCATTTTTAAAAACAAATAATTTTTGAAAAGTATTATCTGGAATGTTTTTAAGAGATGGTGCTAGCTCAACATTCCATTCTTGTTTTTCGGATATGGTTCTTGCTAGTTCTTCATCACTACCATCAGTAATAATGTAAAGTACTTGATTTCCTTCATAAATTCCCATATGCATTGGAATTGTAGCTGGAACATTAGTTCTTGATAACAACATAGATGGATCTTCTTTCTCAAGTTCAATTTTTTGCATAATTACTTCAGTTGGTTGTCCTCGTATCCATCCATCAACACTTACTGTTGAAGTAAATTCTTCAGAATTTTCAGAATGTAGTGCAAGTGCAGCACCTGTAAACTCAAAAGATCCTGATTTTTCTTGTAAATCAATTAAAGATAGACCATATACTGTATTTCCGTCAACAGTCCATATTGGTTGTCCTTTTGCTTCCTGTGAGATAATTTCATGCAAAACAACCAATTGAACAGGAACACTTGAAGTAAATGTCATAGAACCATCATAAAGTGTTCCCTTATTTGGAGATAGAATTAGGGCTAATTGATGATTTTCATGTCCTTTTCCAGGATCTTGAGATGATGTAATAGTTTGAGTAAAATGAATTTTTTTTCTAGAACCCGCATCAGCAAATTGTTCAGAGATTGAAGATACTGAAATAATTCCAACTATAAAAATTCCAACTATAAAAATAACAATTAGTTTTCTCATCATGTATGTTTGAGTTTATGTCCTTAAATGATTTTATCTTAATTGATTTTATCAAGTGCAAACGCATCGTGCAATGCTCGTACAGCAGAACTTGTATCAGAATTCTTTACTACAAATGCTAGATTAAGTTCTGATGAACCTTGTGTAATCATGGATACGTTAACTTTGTTTTTCTCAACTGCACCAAATACTTTTGATGCAACTCCTATTGTTCCTCTCATTCCAGAACCAATTAATGCTATTATTGCGACATTAGTAGTAACTTCTAATTTTTTAATGATGTTTCCTAATAATTCCATTTCCAATGCACTTACTGCCTTGTCAAGATCTGTATTTTTAACAACAATTGTAATACTTGATTCTGAAGGATTCTGAGAAATCATCATTACGTTGATTCCAGCTTTTGCTAAAGTAGCAAATATTTTAGCGGCGGTTCCGGGTGTTCCAACCATGCTACCTCCTTGAATGTCTATCAACCCATTATTTCGAACGGTGCTAACACACTTTACAGTATTCCTAACAGATGATGAAGGCGAGGCAGATACCAAAGTTCCTTCATTGTTTACATTAAAGGAATTTCTAATTTTCATTGGAATTTTCTTTGACAACAGAGGTTCAAATGTTCGTGGATGAATCTGTTTTGCTCCAAATAGAGCCATTTCAATTGCTTCAATGTAAGATACTTCTTTTAGTAATTTTGCATTTTTAACAATCTTAGGATCTGCAGTCATTAACCCATCTACATCACTCATCAACCAAATCTCATCTGCTTTAATACAAGAACCAATTATTGTTGCAGAATAATCAGAACCTCCTCTACCAAAAGTAGTTACATGTCCATGCTGATCAGCTCCAACAAATCCTCCAACTACAGGAATTGTTTTCTTTGAAAGAAGAGCATCAATTGTTTTGGAAACTCTCAATTTGGTTGTATCCATTAGTGGTTTGGATTCACCAAAATTAGAATCTGTAACAATTCCAACTTCCTTACCTGTAAGAGGTAATGATTTTTTTCCAGAATCATTAATTGCTGATGAAACTAATTTAATTGATAATCTTTCACCAAATGAAAACAGATAATCCATTGTTCTTGGAGTGACTTCTCCTAGTAACACCATACCGTCGATTAACGCAACAAGTTCTGCAAAGTCTTGATCATACTTTACTAGTAATTTTTTTCTTATGTCGGATTTTTTAATTGTCTGTTTTGCTAATTGTTTATGTCTATTAGTAATCTTTGATGCAAGTTGTTCGGCTTTAGATTTATTTTCTTTCTTTATAGATTCAGAAATTTCAATTAGATCATCAGTTGTTCCACTTGTTGCAGAACAAACAACAACAATTTGATGTTTTTGTGATAATAAATTAAGGTGTTTAGCTACAGTTTGAATATCCTTTGCGGCAGAAATTGATGTTCCTCCAAATTTTACAACTAATCTCAATTCAAAATACCTGAATTAGTTAATCTTTAAATGCTTTAACTTTCCACGCGTGGAGCCAAGTAAAAGTGAATTCTGCCAATATTTGCTACTTTAAATTCAATTCTAAGAGGTTTTGCGCTTGAAAACTCACATGTGATAAAGCCAGCAGTTGTTCCTACAGCCTTCACAACAGGATTAAGATACTCAAGGCTGTAAGTTCCTACACTGTCCTCTTTAGAAGATATTTCTTCAATATCTTCATCATCTTTATCTAAATCAATTACTACCTCACCAGAGTCACCTTTTCCAGAAAAATCACCTTTTGAATCATATGTTTTAATTGTCAAATAATCTGATACAACCTGTACATCACCCAAAATCTTATCAAACTTTGATGAAGATAAAATGATTTTTGAATCATATGGAATTTTAGGTAACGGTGTATCAGTTGCAGAACTTTCAATTAAACGCATTTTGTATTTTTTATTTTTTCCAACTGTTACAAGTAACATGTTTTGTTCAGAAATACTGATCTCGATACTATCTTTCTTATCTGCTCTTTTGATAAGTTTTGAAAATTCATCAATCCTTACTCCAAATTTAATATCACTATCACATTCATATTTTTCAAAAGCAGAGTTTGGCCAAGAAATATCTATTAAAGCAACATGTGATGGATCCATTCCTCTAAAAGTAATTCCTTCTGCTGTTGCAACAAATGTTGCTTCTTCTACAAGTGTCGAGATTGCAGAGATGATAGCCTTTAGATCATCTGAACCACTTGTTTTAGCTCCAAAAGTCAAATCAATTTTCCTGACTCAAAGTTCCAGTTAAACGTTATGTGTAATCACGCCATGTATGTTTACATTTTAAGCAACGATAAAATCTAGTTGTTGGTTCATCTGCACTTCTTGTTTGAAACATCCAACCAACTGCTTCGTCATGACCACATTTTTCACAGTCTATTTTTGTTGTTGGCATAGATTCATCTCCTTCATTCCCTTCAAAAGCAAGCAGTGAGAAATCTGGTTCTTCTTCAGCGATTTTTTTTGTCGGTTTTACTTTTTCACCTTCAGTATATCCACATTTAGAACATTGTAGGCCAGAACCAGTATTTTTTAATTTGACCTCACATTTGGGGCAAAATTTCAATCTAGTTTACCTGGATTTTAGAATTAAATAATTGTTTGAACTCTTCAGCCATTTTGATTGCAGAATCTGTGGCTTTTTTGATTTCTCCTAGTGGTTTTGTACTAGAATTAATTCTCATCCAGCATTCATTCGTTAGAGGGTGTTTTACAATAACTCCTGCAAAATCAATATTTGATCCCTTTAGGAGTTCATGTTGAATTACGTATAGAATTCCTATATCGGTTTCAGTGATTGAAAGACTAATTTCCTTAGGTTCAGAACTGATCACTTGTGCGTTCATGTATTCAGAAAAAGCACTTATTGCGGATATAAATCATTATGAGCGGTAAGAATGGCAGAAAGCAAGATTTCGGAGATTAAACTAGTAAATTCTAAGGATACGTACTCATCTGATGAAAATATTGAGATTCATGTTCAATTTTCAGTTGAAGGTGACTTGAGAAATGCATTCAATGAGGAAAATTGGACTAAAGCATACAACAATAACGATGTTTCATTCAAGCTGAAATATGGTGTAAAATTGACATCCGGGGGATTCAGAAAGAAGGAATTGGGAAGAACAGTTGATACTTACAGAAAAGCATCAATATTTTGGACTAGAAATCCAAAACTTGTCAATCCTATGAAAGACAGAAGAATTTGGGTCCAAGTAGCCAAAAATTTTGAGCCTTTTATCAGACTTTCAGAAGAAGAAGTAAGACAGGAACTTTTTGACTTTGATGAAAAATTTGTTTTCAAAGCATCAGATTTGGGACAGGGTAAACACAAAATTGGTGCTGAAGTATTTGCATCATGGCAAAAACACGACTATGCAGAAACTGGAAATATCAAAAACAATTCTAGCGAGATTGAGATTACAATCAATTAGGATATAAGGAACTTTTTTCGGTAATCAATTATGGCAAAATATGATGGTCTGTTAGGACAACCAATACTTGAAGTCGAAGAACCTGATAAAGAAGGTGGAATTACCTTTATCTTCAAAGACAATAGATTTATGTTCATTAAAGCAGTTGATGGAAAAATTGAGACCGTGTCAATTCCAGAATAGGTGAATGAAATGGAAAAATTTGATCCAATCAAAATGTTAGAACTTGTAAAAGTAGAAGATCCAAATTCAGAAGGTGGATTGACTTTGATGTTTCAAGAAAATAAAACTTTGAAGATTAAAGTTGTGGATGGAAAATTAGTTTCAGAGTTTGTTTAAACTAATTTTTTACATGTTTTTCATAAAAACCGATGGCTAATTCTTGTACTTCTGATTGAATAGAGCCAGGTCTTTCATCTCGAATTTTTTTAATGGCATCAGTTGCTGAATATTTTTTGTATTTTACAAAATAACATGCAAGAATTGTTCCTGCTCTTCCCATTCCAGCAGCACAGTGAACCATTACAGACTGGTCATTTTTGATTTGTTCATGAATAAAGTCTACTGCAAAATCTATTTTATCCATATCAGGGGCAGTAAGATCTGGGGTTGGGACATGTAAGTAATCAATATTTTCTACCCAATTCTCAGGCAGTGCATTTTCTGTCATGGTAACAATAGATTTTACTCCTTGATTTAGAAGCCAATCAAATTCATCAAAGCTTGTGGGCATACCAGATCCAGCTAATTTTTCTTCAATTAGCCAAGAGAAATTAGTAGGTTTTTTAGTAATTTTTCCGTGAACTTTTCTCCAAATATTTCCTGGTTTGCTCATATCGTATTATGATAATTACTATTTTTTAGCATTACGAAATTAAGTGATTTTACGGTGATGCTATAGCTCTAACAGGAGAACCTGTGGCATTTTTGAGTTTTAATGGAAGAATTGTGAAATTAAATTCCTTTGAGAAAATTTTGTTTAGATTTGTCAAATTTTCTACTATCAAAATATTATTTTTTGAAAAAATCTTATGAACACTAAAAGATTCATCTTTACCTAGATCTATACTAGGAGAGTCAATTCCAATTAGATTGATTTTTTTTGAAGTGAGATATTTGGCAGCAGATATTTCTAATCCAGGATTTTCTGTGAAATAATTATCTTTTTTAAGATTTTTTTGCCATCCGGTGTAGAAAAAAACAGAGGAATTATTTGGGATTTTTTCATTATTTTTTTCAAAATAAACAATGTCTTGCTTTGTGATTGGTGAATTACTGGATTTTTGAAGTTTGATTAGAATTCCTAATCCTACAAGTCTATCCAGTGGAATTTGATGAATTTTAATGCCATTTTTAACAAAATGATATGGAGCATCAAGGTGGGTCCCAGTGTGTGAACTTAGGAATAAAAGTTCAAGATTATAGTCATCATCTTTGATATCTGACCATAAAATGAATTGTGGTTTTGGGGAATCAGGAAAGGTAGGAATAGATTCAGAAATAGTAAGTGTAAGATCTATTGGTTTCATACTAATAGAGAAGAATAGTAATTAATCAGCTTTTGAACTATGAAAAGTTAAATACTGTTTGTTGAAAACGTCCCATGTGCCTACAGCATATGTTCTGTTAAACTCCGATTTAGGTTCAGATGAATCAATCATCAATGAAGTTAAACAGATACTTGCCGAAGAGGATATCAAATATGAGGTTCAAGGAGTTTACGGAGTATATGATATTGTACTAAAATTATCCTCTAATGATGCAGAAAAACTACGTGGAATTATTACTAACAAAATCAGAAAAATCAGTAAAGTTCAATCAACATTAACTATGATGGTAATAGAAGAACAGGAAAATCTATAGTTTCTTTATTGCATCAATTGTTTGAAGTATTTCAGATTCGGTATTAAAAAAATGAGGAGACGCTCGTATAATTTTTTGTTCCATAATTTCTCTTACTGCTAAAATGATATTTTGTTTTTCTAGCTTATTTACTATTTCTTGGGAGTCAAACCCTTCAATATTAAAAGATACAATGCTTGTTCTATCATCTGGATCTTCTGGCCCATACAAAATAATATTTTTAATTTTAGATAATTCTTCTCTAAAAATATTTGATAATGACTTGTTTTTTTCACGAATATTATTCATTCCAAAATTTAGTAAATATCTTGCAGATGACTCTAATCCAACAATTCCAACATAATTTCTAAAACCAGTTTGAAATTTATCAGGTAATTCTTTGAAAGCAAGATTATTTTCATCATAAATAATAGCGGATTCACCTCCAATTGTGGTTGGTTCAAGCAATTTACTTGATTTTCTATCACAGTAGAATAATCCAGTTCCCATTGGACCACAAAGCCATTTTGAACCGTTAAAGGACATAAAATTACATTTTATCTTGGATACATCAATTTTATCTATACATCCAACAGTTTGAGCACTATCAATAAAGAATGGAACTTTATTTTGAAGAATTTTTCCAATTTCTTCTACAGGCAATATTGAACCTGTATTGTACAATGCATGACTAAGGGCTACTAATTTTGTGTCAGAATTAATGTATGATTCCAAATCATCTAGCTTAAAAAAACCATTTTCATCTATTGGGAGATTTTTTATTGAAATTTTTTCTTTTAGATTTATCCAAGGATAAAAATTTGAATGATGTTCATGTGTCATTCCTCTAATTACAATGTTAGAATTTTTATCAAAAGAAAGTCCATTAGCCACAAAATTAATTCCGTCTGTAGTACTTTGAGTAAGAACTATTTCATCAGGTTGACATGAAATGATTTTTGCAATAATTTTTCTTACGTTTTGTAGTTTTTCAGTCACAAAGGATTCTGATTCCTTTGAATCAGGACCAATGGAATTATAAGATATAAGAAATTCTTTCATGTCTTCAATACTTTGTGACGGCATGAGAGATACAGATGCATTATTTAGATAGATTTTATTTGATATTGGAAAATCATTTGAAATATCTTTAGATGTTAAATTCATTATTATATCTGTAAAATGCTAAATTGGTGTTGGATAAAAGTCCTGAGCTAGTTTTAGATAACAATTTAGAATTTGTTAAAAATCAATTTGAGTTAAATGTTCCTAGCATAGTATTGAGTCATGAACCATTTCATAAAGCAGAATTTCTTAATAGATTAATGAATTCAATTAAGAGTCCTATAATTTTTGTAGATATGGATTTGCTATATACTGGATATGTTGAATCAGGAATGATACAGGAAAAAAAGAATGTAACAATTTTTCATCCTGATAATATCGATTGGAAAGAAAAATTATCTGAAATCATCTGTAGGATATCAAAAGAGAAATTTCTTGTTATTATTGATTCATTCAATGGAGTTTACAATTTGTTCAATGATCTAGAATCAGCAAGATTTGTTAATTCATGTATCATGTTGTTATCATCTCTAGGAAAACAAGCCAAATCATCAATTATTGTTACTGCAATGGCAAGAAAGAAAGAAGATGATGAGTGGATACTGTCCCCTGGAGGAAAACAGATCTTAAAATCAGAAAAAACGGGAGTTTATTTTCTTAAAAAAGTCAAAAACAATTTGATTTTAACCAATTTAGGAAAAAGAAATTCTCAAGTTTTCAAAATAGAGCAAGAGAAATCTTGAATTTATAGCGATCAAATTTTAAACGGCGTTATAACATTTGAAACGGCGTTATAACATGATTTTTTTAAGCAAATTATATTAATGCCAAATCAAGAATTAATTTTGTTATGCCAGTAGGAATTATTCCAGACATCAGCGAACAAATGTGTATCGGATGTGCACTATGTGTAGAAATCTGTACAACATTAGGTCCAGATGTCCTTAGAGTAAAACCAGTTGAAGGCTGGAAGAGAGGTAAAGCATTTGTTTTCTACCCAGAAAGATGTATTTCTGATGGTGCATGCATTGGTGTATGCCCAACAAAAGCAATCTTTTGGATGAGACCAATGGACTTTACTGTTGGACAACCAGTTCCACTCTACAAGAATTCAGTCTTCGTCAAAGGTTGGACCGAATTAATCGATTAGATTAGTTCAATCATTTTTTAATTTCTTTTTATTATTTTAGATTTTTACAGCCCTTGGTTTGTGGAATATTTGATTTTCTCCTTAACCACAATAATGCAACAGTAAACATCACAGCTGGAATTAAAATAATGAAAATCATTAATTAAAAAAATTGATCTAGTTTTCATTTGTGAGTGGTAATTATCAACTTAAAGAATTACTTTAGGCATAATATATTCAAAAATATTAGAAGCCTTGATATTCATATAAAAATAACAATGAACAAAAATGTTGATCTCTCTTAATCTAGACAAAAAATTGATTTTTTTAGTATTAATTGTTTCAGTTATTGCTCTTTCAATAATAGGATATCTTAGTTTTAGTTATGCTGATCAAATTCTTAAACAGAAAGTAGGTGATCAATTATTGGGAGAATCTACTGTTCGTGGAGAAACTTTAAGATTACTTTTTGAATCAAGAATTGAGCAGAATAACATACTAGCAAACGATCCTATGATTCAGTTTTTAATTTTAGAAATGAATAATATTTCAGATGACAGATTAGAAGAGATAAAAAATGAAAAACGTAGAGAGTTTTTAATTCAAGTGCAGGCATTCCAAGAGTTAATTGGATTTTCAATAGGATTTGAAGATGTAAAAATTATTGGCATGGATGGAAAAGCATTGTTTTCGCTTGTAGGGATTACAAATGAAGATTTTCTTGAAAATGAACTTTATCAAAGAGGACTCAAAGAATCTTTTATTAAATTTGAACCAACTAAAAATGGGAAAAAAATGGTTGTAGTCTCACCAGTTTATGCAAAAGACAGTAAAATAGGAGATGAACCAATTGGAGTAATAATTTCAAGAATGAGGACAACTGCAATAGATCATATTTTGATTAATCGTAGCGGATTAGGAGATTCTGGTGAAGTGTATATTGTAAGTGATCAATTTCTGATGTTATCTGAATCTAGATTTTTTGAAAATGCAATATACCAACAAAGAGTAGATACTTTAGGTGTCCAAAAATGTTTCAATGAAGGACAAGATTATGCTGGATTTTATTCTGATTATAGAGGAATTACAATCTACGGATCTTCTTACTGTGCTAAAGATTTAGGGATTGTATTATTAGTAGAAATAGATCAGGCTGAAGTAGAAAAGCCAGTAAACATTCTCCAAAATAGAATATTCCAAACTGGAATTGTGATCACATTAGCAATGGGTGTTGTTGCTTTTGTAATATCAAAATCACTTTCAAGGCCATTAATCAAACTAAAAAGTGCTGCCAATAAAATAGCAAAGGGAGACTTTGATGTTAGAACCAATATCAAAACAGGGGATGAGATTGGAGAATTGTCTTATGCATTTGATTCAATGGCACAAAAGCTACAAGAATCATTAATTGAAATCAAACAGAAAGAAGAGGTAATTAGACAGCTTGAAGGAGATATGTTACTAAAGTTTTCTCAACATGAACAAAATGATTGTGTTGGAGTTATTGATATGTCAGATTCTACTAGAATATCATCTAAGTTATCTGATCAGGATGTTACAAAGTTGTATGAAATTTTTCTAAATTTCATGGCAAAAATTATTCGTCAATATGATGGGGAAGTAGTGAAAAATATTGGAGATGCATTAATGTTTAGATTTTCAAAAGTGGATATCAAAGAGGATAAAGAATTGAAAAATATTTTGGAATGTTGTCTATCAATGATTGAATCTCATGGTAAATTACAAGAAGAGCTCAAAGCACAAAATATGCCAAAATTAGATTATAAGATTAGTGTTACATATGGTCCAGTAAAAGTAGCTGAGAGCACTACTTCAAACATTAGTGATGTTTTTGGTCCTACAGTAAATAGATGTTTTAAAATTAATTCGCTTTGTCCGAAAAATAGCATCATTATTGGTGATAATATGCATAAAATTATGAAGAATTTCAATGAGTATGAGTTTACAGAATTATGTGTGATTGAGTTAAAGCAGAAATATGGATATAATGTGTTTGAAGTCACAAGAAAAGGGTTAGATGGATTCGGGGAAAAATAACCCATATTTGAACTAGAAAAGTTTTTTGAAATATAAAAAAAGAAATTAATTTTTAGAAAAACCCAATTTGGAAGCCCAACCAGTTTTTTGTTTTTTGGTGGATTTTTTTGATAGATTATCAAGCATGTCATATGTAATTGTAAATCCATGTCCAACCATTGTAGAATCTTTTCCGTAGTTTTCTCTATTAGGCACAAATTCATCAGCCAAATCATTGATTTTCTTAGTTTTTAGATTAAATAATCTAATTTCTTTCCCATTTTCAAGTTTGATAATTGCATCACCACTTAATCCTTGAATTGAAAAGTTTTCAAAAAATCTAATTGTTCCACCTTTTTTTAATTTAATAATCGAATCATAAGTTAGCTTTCCTCCATAAAATAAAATTTCACGTGCGGAGATTGTTACATCATCTTCAACATTAAGAACAATTATTGTATCAGCATCAAGAGATACAGTATTTATTACATTTTCAGCAATTATTTTTCCATTAGGAGCTGAAATATGTGTTCGGTGTTCTTGAATTTGAAATATTCCAACTTTACCATCAGGATCTTCAGCTCTAAATTTTCTACCAAATACATTTCCTATTACTACATTTCCGTTATCTACAATTATTCTAGATCCATTCTCAATTTTATACTTATTTTCTATAGGATTAATAAATTTAAAATCGCCAGAAGTAAGGTGAATATTTGTTTTAAATTCTTGTGTCCATGATGGGCTTGTAACACTTCCTTGCATAATGATTGGCCCATCATATGTTAAACTTCCTGCCATAAAATTTCCTTTAATTGATAAAGCACCATTTGCTTTTCTTTCTAATTCAATTTCACCTAGAGTTTTTGAACCAAATAATCTTGTACCAGTTGAGTTGGATCTGTTCAATGCAGCTGCCCATTCTTCAGCAGTTTTCATTTCTTTAGAAAGTTCTTGCCCTAGAATCTGATTTTTCCTTTTAATGTCTTCCTCAGAATCACCGGAGTAGACTCTTGAATTTTTGATTTTTTCAATATCTGTATCAGGATATTTTTTACCAATTTTAAGATCTTCATATGCTTGTTTTATTTTGATGAATTTTTCATTTTCTCCACCACGATCTGAATGGAATTGAAGTGCTAATCTCCTAAATGCATCTCTGATTTCCTTCTCAGTTGAATCTTCTACAATCCCTAAAATATCATAATTATTTTCTACCATATTTTACCCATCAAAGTTATTTTTTCATAGTTGCTATACTTGTAGTTTATTATATACAAAATATAAAAATGAAAAAAGTTCGAAAGGAATTATTTTACAACTAATACAGGGATCTTGGTTTTGTGCATCACATAATTTGAGGTACTTCCAAGAAATGCTTCTTTTGCACCACCCATTCCTCTTGCGCCAATGACTATCATGTCAAATTTTCCTTTTTGAGCAAATTTGACAATTTCAGAGCCAGTATGGCCACCACCAGTTTTGTATTTGAATGTGGCACCAGCCTTTTGTGCTCGATTCATTGCAGGACCAATAGATTCCACAGCTTTTTTCTGTGCAGCATCTTTCATTTTTTGTGTATATTTTATTCCTGCAGTCAGAGGTAAATGAAATACATAAAAACCAGTGATTTCAGCATTACCACCTTTTGCAATTTCAATTGCTCTATCTAAACCACGAACAGAGTTAGTAGAACCATCAAGAGGTACTAAAATCTTAGTGAATTTTGCCATACTAAAATTCCAGATCATTCTAATATAAAATGAGTCATCTATTTTCAAAGTTGAATTTAAAATATAATCAAATTTGGAAATTGTAACTTCTATTTTTATACAAAAAATTCTTCAAATTAAGAATTGTCAATTGTTGAAATTTCAAATAAACCAATCACAATAATGAAAAATTCTACAATTTCAGATGCAATTAAGATGATGCTAAATACAAAAATTAGCAGATTGATTGTTGTTGAAGATGGAAAACATGTAGGAATTATTACTGAAAAAGACATAGGGTTGTTTTTATTTTCAGATAATACAGTTCAAGGACTTGATGATATTCCTATTTCAAAAATTTTGAAACCTATTGAATTTATAGATTCTAAAACTACACCTAATGATTCAGCAAAAATTATGATTGAAAAAAGAATAAGTTCATTAGCCATTGGAGAAAATGATCAAGTTAAAGGGATTTTTACAAAAAGTGATCTTGTAAAAGTTGTCGCTGAAAATTTTTCGGGAAAAAATAAAGTGGTTGATTTTATGACTCATGATTATGAATTTACTCATACAGCTGCTCCATTGTATAAAGTTGTAAGAAAAATGTTGGAGAAAAAAATCTCAAGAATTATTGTAAAAAATCAAAATGAAGAGCCAGTTGGAATTATTTCATTTAGAGATTTATTTAGAATTTCAATTGAGCTTGGTAGTGAAGAAGATTACTCTGGATTCAATCTTTCAGAGAACATCAGGCATGGTTTTCTTTCCGAAGAGGGTTTTGGCAACATTTCATTAGCTAGAGATGTTATGACTAAAGATCTAATCACTGTAAAATTTAATGAAGATTTAGCAGAGACTTGTAAAATTCTCTTGGAAAATAATGTTAGTGGATTAGCAGTAATTGATGGGAATAATGGAATTTCTGGAATAATTAGTAAAACTGATGTAACAAAATCCTTAGCATCATAATATGAAATGGTATTTTGATGATTTTATTTATGGTTCTATAGATGGAGCTGTCACAACTTTTGCGATTGTGGCAGGAGTCGTTGGAGCAGGATTGTCTCCAGGAATTATTTTAATTCTTGGATTTGTAAATTTGTTTGCAGATGGATTTTCTATGGCTGCTGCAAATTATCAAGCTTCAAAAGCTAGAAATGAATTTGTACAAATGAAAAGAAGACAAGAAGAATGGGAAATTGATAATTTAGAAGATCAAGAAAGAGATGAAATTAGAGAAATATACAAAGAAAAAGGATTCAAAGATGAATTACTAGAAGAGGTTGTACGGATAATTACGTCTAGAAGAAAAGTGTGGATAGACACCATGATGAAAGAAGAGTTGGGTTTAGTTGAGGATGAAAAGAATCCAATGAATAGTTCAATTAGCACTTTTGTTGGTTTTAATTTAATTGGATTAATTCCATTAGTACCATTTATTGTTTTTATGATTATCGGGAGTGAAGTAAATTCAGAAGCGTTTGCAATGTCTACAGTTTCTGTTATTATTGCATTTTTTCTTGTGGGAATGATAAAAGGAAAAATTGTTAAAAAATCAATTATTCATTCAGGAATTAATACACTAATTATTGGTGGTATTGCAGCAGTTGTTGCATATCTAGTTGGATTTGGATTAAATTTTCTTGTTAATTAGGAAGTTAAATGTCTGAATTAAAACGTCACATAGGACTCTTTCATCTAACAATGTATGGTGTAGGTCTTATTCTTGGAGCAGGCATCTATGTCTTAATAGGAGAAGCTGCAGGATTTGCAGGAAATTCAATGTGGGTTTCTTTTTTGTTGGGTGCAATTGTAGCAGTATTTGCAGGATTAAGCTATGCTGAACTTTCAGCTTTATTTCCAAAAGCAGCAGCAGAATATACTTTTGTTAAAAATGCTTTTAAAAATAATTTTTTTGGTTTCATAATTGGTTGGTTAACAGCAATCACATCAATTATAGTAGCAGCTACTGTATCATTAGGATTTGGAGGTTATCTTACACAGTTTATTGATGTACCCATTACAATTGGTGCCATTATTTTAATTGTAATTTTATCTATTGTAAACTTTATAGGAATAAAAGAATCTGCGTGGGCAAATACCATTTTTGCAATAATTACTGCTGCTGGTTTAATTTTAATAATTTTTTTGGGATTTTCTATAGAAGCTGTTGAAACAGTTGATTACATTGAAATGCCTAATGGAGTTACAGGAATAATTCTTGCATTTGTTCTAATTTTCTTTGCTTTCATTGGATTTGAAGATATGGCAAATGTTGCTGAAGAAGTAAAAAGACCTCAAAAGAATATTCCTAGAGCTATAATTTTATCAATTATAATTACTGGTGTGATCTACATTCTAGTTTCATTATCCGTAGTTAGAATTCTAAATTGGGAAGAATTAGCAAGATCATCTGCACCTCTAGCAGATGTTGCACATGTGGTTTTGGGTACAAATGGAAGTATAACATTATCATTAATTGCATTATTTGCAACTGCAAGTACTGTTCTAATTACACTAGTTGCAGGTGCACGTATTCTATATGGAATGGCAAAAAGTAATTCATTACCACAATTTTTGGCAAAAATTCATCCTAAAACAAAGACTCCGTGGATAGCAGTTATTGGAATTCTAGTGAGTTCTGTAGGATTTGCTCTTGTGGGAGATATTGTAGTTGTTGCAAATATTGTGGTTTTTGCTGTAGTTATTACATTTGCAGCAATAAATTTGGCTGTTATAGTATTACGATATACAGAACCAGTTTTAGAAAGACCGTTTAGAGTTCCAATCAATATTAGAAAGTTTCCAATTTTACCATTGTTTGGGTTTGGAACCACAGTCTACATGATATTACAATTTGAAATTGAAGTTGTATTAACTGGAATTTCTATAATTGGAATAGGTGTGATCTTATATTTTATTTTAAGAAAAAAGAACTATTTCATAAATTCTAGTTAATTCTTTTTAGATTTTACAAGTGCAATTAGGGCAATTGTAATACCAATCATTCCAACTCCAATACCAGTATAGCCTAAATTCATTTGTTGTTTTGTTTTTTCTAGAGATGTAACTGAATTCTTTAGCTCGTTAATGTCTTCAATTAATGCAGTATGACCATTTATCATCTGTTGTATTGTAATATCAGATGGTTCAGGAAATTCAATGTAAGCACGTTCTGCAACTTTTGGGGGATGCATTGACAGACTTATTGGAGTATCCTCTATTTGTCCAAGCATATTTGCTTGATAAAAACCTGATACAGTGGGATTTACAAATGCATAGTATTTTCCTGGAATATCATGATCAGGTACGAGTGGAAGTGTTATGTGTTCATCTTTAAAAATTAGTTGCATCTTTACAGTTTTTTTCAACCCTTCAATTCCATTTTTGAATTCTTGAGATTCTGCACATTTGATAGATTCTGAAATATCAGGACATGGATCAAGTGTACCAACATAGAATTCAATTGCATTTGTCTCTCCAGAAACAACTGGTTCATTCATCCAACCAATTTCAACCCTATATTCTCCAACAGCATCAATTGTATGAGCATGTGCAAATCCAACCAATTCAGGTACAACTAACAAAAATAAAGCTATGAGTTTTAATTTCATTAATAAGAAAACTTAGTGATGATTTTAAAAACGTTCTATTAATTGTCTAAAAATGACTATGAATATTTTGATATTTGTATCAATTATGCATCTGCATACATTGAAACTTCCCAGGCAGTAGGAGTCTGAGCAAATGCAACGTATTCTTTGAATTTTAATTCAGAGTATTGTTCAAGGAAATCTTTGGTAAAAATTTCTTCCAAGAATTTTGAATCACTTTCCAAAGAGTCTAGTGAACCTTTCAATGTAACGGGTAATGCACCAATATTATATTCTCTTTTCTTTTCTGTGGAAAGTTTGTATACATTTTCTTCAATTGGATCTCCAGGATCTATTTTATTCTTGATTCCATCTAATCCTGCTAACAACAATGCAGCCTCTAGAAGATAGATATTTGCAGTAGGATCAGGAACACGGTATTCGATTCTCTTGCTTTTTTCTTGGTTTCTATTGTACATTGGAACTCTAATGGCAGTAGATCTATTAGCTAATCCCCAACATACATTGACAGGTGCTTCAAATCCAGGAACTAGACGTTTATAGGAATTTGTTGTTGGGTTTGATATTGCACATAATGCTGATGCGTGACTTAGAATTCCACCAATATAATATCTTCCAATTTGACTCATCTGTGCTATGTCGTCATCATGATCATACATTACATTCGTTTTTTCATTCCACAGACTTTGATGTGTATGCATTGCAGATGCATTGTCACCAAAAATTGGTTTTGGCATAAATGTTGCTACTTTATTTTTTCTTTTAGCTTTTACCTTTACAAGATTTTTAACAGCAATTACGTTATCAGCCATTGCAATCATTTCATCATACACTAAATTAATTTCACATTGACCAGATGTTGCCACTTCATGATGTTCTGCTTCAATTTTTATTCCAAAATAATTATACAAATCATCACAAACATCTTTTCGAAATCCTTCAAGCGTATCTTTAGGCTGAGATGGATAATATCCTTCTTTAAGATCTATTGCAGTACTTACATTTCCTTTAGCCCAAGGAGATTCTTTAGATTCAATTGAGTAACCAGAACCTCCTCCAGAGTGAGTTGCAGCGTATGGTGAAGGATAAACACTAATGGAATCAAATACAAAGAATTCAATTTCAGGACCCCAGTTAGTATGAGTTAAACCAAATTCCTTTAGTTTCTCTGAAGCCTTATGTGCAATTCCTCTAGAGTCTCGATTATATCTTGATTCTTTGTTTGTACTACCATCATAAAGATCACAAAAGATTCTTGCATTTTTTCTATTTCCAGGATCATAATCACTGGGAAGAATTTTAAAGGAATTTGGGTCAGGCATTAAAATCATATCAGAGTTATTTACAGATTTGAATCCAACAATTGAACTTGCATCTAATTTCTCAAGACCGTTGATGAAACTATTTTTATCAATTGCATAGCTTGGCATTCCAACATTATGGAGTTCGCCAAAAATATCTACAAACCAAAAATCAATAAATGAGATATTTTCATCTTTGATTGTTTCTAGAATTTGATCAGGATTCAATTGAATTGTTTAGAGAATTAGTTTACTAATGTTATCTAGTAAGATAGAGTTGTCAAGTTAGTCAGGTAAATTATAAAAATTATTGTAGAGAACTTGTTTTTGATGCTTTAATTTCTTCCAATTCATCCTCAAAGAAGAATTTTTCACCGTTTGCAGGTTTCAAATCATCTAACCAAATTGCATTTTCATCATATTTTGCAAAAAATGGTTCGCGTACCCAATCAGGATTTCTACCTTGCAAGAATCTCAAAACTAGTAATTTCTGACCATTAAATTCGGTTGTTCCAACGACTTGTACTTTTCCTGGAGTTGCAGACATGCTAGGTCCACGAACAGTTCTTGCCAATCCACTTACTGAAGAATATGCCTTATTGAAAATCTCATATGCACGTACTAGTGTAATACCAAAGTAATGTTGTGCACCAGTATCCCTTACAACAAACATGTAGTATGGGATACAACCTAACTGAACTTGTTTTGTCCACATTTTTGCCCACATATCTGCATCATCATTGATATGTGCTAAAAGAGGAGATTGAGTTCTAATTTGTGCACCAGTTTTTCTCACTTCTTTTATTGCAGATTTTACAGCCTCAGTTGACAATTCGTTCAAGTGATTAAAATGTCCCATAAATGCAAGATGCAAGCCATTATCAGTTATTCTTCTAAAAACATCTAACATTTCTTGTGAATCAGAATCAGTTAAAAATTTGTAAGGCCAATATGATAGAGCCTTTGTTCCAATTCTAATTGTTTTGAGATTTGGAATTCTTGCATCAATTAAAGTATCGATGTATTTTGAGAAAATTTTTGCTTTCATAATCATTGGATCACCACCTGTAAACAACACATCACTGATCTCTGGATGTTCTGTAACATATTGAGCAAGTTGTTTTCCTTCTTGCATTGCAAATTTCATTTCATCCATTCCAACAAATTGAGGCCATCTAAAACAAAAGCTACAATATGCATGACATGTTTGGCTCTGACTAGGGAAGAAAAGACAAGTTTCTTTGTATTTATGTTGCATTCCATATAATTTGGTTCCATCCTTTAGTGTTGGAACATTTAATTCCATTTGACCTGCAGGATGTGGGTTTAGTTGCAAACGAATTTCATTTGAAATAGATGAAATTTCTTTTTTATCTGAATTATTTTTTAGAACAGTTGCCATTTTTTCATAATGTTCTGGTTTTAACATTCCTTTTTGTGGAAAAGTTAGAACATACATTGGATCATTTTGTATATTGTTCCAATCAATCAATTGTTCAACAACATAATTATTTGTCTTAAATGGCAAAACATTTCCAACAACTTCCATTTCAAACTGGGTTTCTTCAGACAGATTTTGAATTTGAGGGAGGCTACGAAAATTTGATAGTGTGTAAGATTTTAGTGATGGTGAATCATCCCAAACTGATTCTTGATAGGTCATTTTGTAAATAGTGTGCTTGCCCTTGTTAAAGGTTACATGATTTTTAGGCATAAAAAAATCAGAATTGTTTTAAAAATTAATTAAAATTTCAATATATTGTGATAATATGGGTTAACCTTTGTATTCTAGAGGATAAATTTGATTAGAATAGTGATTAAGCATGGCTGAAGAAGATTTATCTCAAATTTCTGCTGGTGAGTTTGAAACCGTTTCACACCTATTAGCATCATATGAGTCACTTCAAATCGCATTTTTCATAATGATTATAGGAATTATTGGAATTGTAATTGGATATAAAAAATTCTCAACTTGGGTTGGTTCACAAAAATTCTATTACCAAAGACCACATTTTTCAAGATTTGTTAGGAGAGCAGTTCTTCCTGTTTTTGCAATTGTGTTTATCACTGTAATCAATATTTACATACAAACAGGTGTGTTATTGGGAGAAGACATAACCATAGAAGGAGACGAAGATATTTCTGGAGTAGAAGCATTTGCAAAAATTCTCAACACATTCAATATTTTGGTCATTGGTTATACTATTTCTCATCTTATTCCAATAGCTCTTACAAAACGTGAAAAATCTAACTTTGAAAAGGAAGATTTTGATGCTTGGTTTGAAATGAGAGGATTTGTTGATGACAAAGATGACTTGTTTCATAGAGTATACCAGTGGGTTCCACCAAAAGTTACTCCAGAAGAAATTGAAGAAGAAGAATTCAAAGAAAAACTGAAGACAAAAGAAGGAATGTTAGAGTTAGAACAATTTCGTACAACAAAAGGGAATCCTATTGGCGGATATGAAAAACTAGTTGATGATCCATTTGAAGAATGGAAAAAATCAGAACGTG
>JBHHVV010000022.1:0-22957 GCA_046754445.1 Candidatus Nitrosopumilus sp. | reverse complement strand
TTGGAATTTGGTCATTTTAAAACTAATTGAAAATAATGGGCCCGAAGGGCTTCGATCCCTTGGCTCACCGGTTATGAGCCGGTTACTCTACCAAGCTGAGTTACGGGCCCTAAGCAAATGAATTTTTCTTAGGTTTAAAATGTTATGAGATTAACAGTATTTTTCATAACAACTATCAAGCAACAAATTTTGTGCAGTAAGAGATTTCTCTGCAATTTCAATCAATTTGTTTGAATCAGTTGAAGATTTTTCTAGAATATTTCTCCATGATGCTGCATGTCGGATATCTGCTTCAGTATGGAGTTTAAAATATTCAGTTGCCTCATGATTTGTCATACCATAAAATTCAGCTAATCCATCAAGTTTTGTTTGACTAATTTTCGGAATTTCTTTTTCAAAGGCATACATTGCAGTAGCTCCACCTTCAAATGTATCCATTAATGTAGTAAGATCAGATACGGCCTTACGGGTTTTTTCTGTTCCATTGTATGACATTAATTCTTCTTCGGAAACACCAAGTTCGCCTGCAAAAGCAATCCACGGTTTAATATGATCAGATTCTTCTTGTTGATTTTCTACTAACTCATCGACTACAGAATTTGGAGCTTTTTCAATAATTGGAGCCATAAATTCCGGAACAGCTTTTACAAGTTGGAAATATTCTTTAGAATAGCCTGCTAAAGCTTCTTTTGTTAATTTTCCATCAGACCATGTTTGGTAAAATGGATGTTTTAGTAAACTTCTTTCTTCAATCATTTCATCAATTCTTTTTGTTAAATTCATGAATCAATTGAAAATCCGCCAATAAAAAAATCTTTGTGGTTTACAAAAGATTTTATGGTCAAAATACAGAATTTTCATGGGTTCCAGTGGTGTAGACCGGTCAAGCATACTGCCCTTTCAAGGCAGTGATCCCGGGTTCAAAATCAATCGATGAAAATCCCGGCTGGAGCACCAAGATTTATTTACTAATGACAAAGTTTTTTGATCAGGCCATCTTGGACAGGAAAAATATCGAGATTAATCCTTTACTTGAAACTTATGGTAAGTATATTCAAAAAATTGATGATGCATTAGAAAATGAACTTTCTTTATATTCTGAATCAGAATTCATTGAACCGCTAAAATACTCTCTTGACGGTGGAAAACGAATCAGACCTATAATTTTGTCATTGGCAGCAGAAAGTGTAGGAAAAATTGATGAAAACACACTTGCAGCATCTTGTGCAGTAGAGTTTCTACATATGGAATCAATCATTCATGACGATATCATTGATAATGAAACTATGAGAAGACAAAAAGATCCATTTCATATCAAATATGGTTACAATACTAGTGTTCTTACAGGTGATTTTGTTTTAGGATTAATTCTTGCAATATCTTCAAGATTAGATAATGCCAGAATTACAAAAGATTTGGCAACTACTGCAATGTTGATGAGCGAAGGAGAGATGATTGAGAGTAGACTGGAAACTAGCGAGGATGTTACATTTGACGATTATCTAAAAGTCATCGAATACAAAACAGCAACTGCATTTGAAGTGGCAGCTAGAATAGGTGCAATCATTGCAAATGGAACTGAGGAACAAATTGAGGCATTAACTGAATATGGAAAAAACATAGGGATTGCATATCAAATTAGAGATGACTTACTTGATTGGAAAAATGAAGACAAACTATTCAATCTATTAATCAAGAAGAGTTCTGATCCTAGAGATGTTTTCAATAAAATGGAAGAGTTGTTAAGAGAATATTCTGAAAAGGCAAGAATGGGATTAAGAAAAATTCCAGACAATGATGCAAAAAACAATTTGGATAGTTTAATTAAATTTACTTCTTTTAAGGCATAACGCCTAAACTAATTACTGGAGCTGCTAATTCTACAAATTTAATTAGTGGATCTGGGTATACACCAAATCCTACCAAGAATATTGTTGAGAAGATCATTACAGCAATAATTGATTTTGGTTCTGCAACTCTTTTTTCGGTTTCTCCTTCAAAGTACATCTTCCTTGTAATCCAACCATAGTAAGCAAGTGATAATGCACTGTTAAGAACACCTGCAATTGCAAGCCATGGTGCCCACCAAATTGCCGTACTTGCATCTAATGCACTACCAAACAACATCAATTTACTCCAGAATCCTGAAAGAGGTGGAATTCCAGCCAGGGCAAATAGTGCAATAACTAAACCTAAAGCAGTTATTGGCATTCTTCTTCCAAGTCCTTTTAATTTATCGATGTTAGTTACTGCTAGAGTTGTAACAATTCCTGCAATTGCAATAAATGCAGCACCTTTCATTACTGCGTGATTCATTATTTGATACAAAGAACCCTGTAAACCTAGAGAACTATGGGGTGCAACTGCAAGTCCAATCAGAATATATCCTGCGTGTGCAATACTGGAATATGCCAACATTCTTGATAGATTCTTTTGCATGATTGCAGCAACATTACCAATTGTCATCGTCATCACAGCAATAATACCAAGAGCCAAAGTCCAATCAAGGTTTAGAACAACCATACCAAGGACTACTATTCTAATAGTTGCTGCAAATCCAGCTTTCTTTGTTCCTGCTGCAAGAAGTGCAGTTATTGGGGCTGGTGCACCTTCATAAGTATCAGGTAGCCATTGATGGAATGGAACCAATCCCATCTTGAAACCAAATCCTGCAATAAACATACCGACAGAGAGTAATGCAAGTGGCAACAGAGAAGGATCCAGTACAGAATAACCTTGAATAACTTCACCGATGTTTGTAGAACCTGTTAATCCATATGAAATTGAAATACCATAAACTATGATTGCAGATGATAATGCACCAAACAAAAAGTATTTTAGCGCAGCCTCATTTGAACTTGGATTCTTTTTCATAAATCCAACCAAAACATATGTTGGAATACTCATTAGCTCCCATGCAACAAAGAGCATTACAAGATCAGTGGAATATGCAACTAGCACCATACCAATTGTTGCAAGTAGAATTAGGGAATAGTAAACAGCAGGAGAATTATGTTTTCTCATGTAATTAAAAGAGCCAACAGTTGTGAACAAGGCAACAATTAGCATTGCAATTGCAAAGAATCCACCAAATGCATCATCTACTATAACATCTTCTGAGAAAAGAGCAGATTGTGCAACATTGTCATTGATGAATTGATATCCAACATATCCCATGGATACGATTAATGCTGCAAATGCAATGATTGCATAAAATGAATTTGAACCACGTTCCTTTCTTGCAATGCTAATAATTGGAAGTAGAACCCCAACAGTACCTAATATTGCAATTAATACCAATGGAGTTGAAGTAATTTCTAACATTTCATCAAATCTCCTACATCAACAATATCAGGACCACGAATAGTAATCCTGCTCCAAATACAAATAGATATGATTGTGTAACACCAGTTTGAGTTCCTTGAACAACTTTGGCACTCCATCCAACTGCTTTCTGTACTCCATCGTTCATACCGTAATCAATAGCTGTCTTTTCAAAGTATCTGAATACACCTCTTGCTAACCACAATGGTGCTACAACAAAGCACCAATAGATAATTGCATTAAGATACCATCTGTTTAAGATAACTTTGTGAATTGCATAAAAGAATATGTTAGAGTTTACAAATTTTACAGGATCAACCCATCTTCCAATATAGAATATGTACCCTAATCCGATACCAATTGCAAATGCTGCCAATGAGGAACCTAATGCAACAGGGTTAAGTCCTTGCAAGAATTCTGGAAGAATTGACGCTTCTAATACTTCGTGATCAGCATGAATGCCAAATGAGTTTTCAAGGTAATCAGTAAACAAGTGATGTAATCCTTCTTCAGTTGATAAACCAATAAGACCAATTCCAATTGTAAGTACTGCAAGAATTCCGTATGGAACCCACATAGATAATGATACTTCATGTATGTGATGCCCTTCTTCTTCCATCTTTTGGATGTGTTTGCTTTTGTTTCCAAAAAATACCATTCCAATCATTCGTGTAGTATAGAATGCAGTAATTACAGCAGTCAATACTGCTATAGCATAGAGTGGCATTGCCCATTCATTTCCAGAGTCATAAACTGCAGCAAAGATTGCATCCTTACTCCAAAAACCTGTAGTGATAAATGGTGCACCCATTAAAGCTAAACCTGCAGCCCACATGAATGCATAAGTCTTCTTCATCTGCTTTCTCAAACCACCCATATCTGTCATAAATCGAGAACCAACAGTATGCAGCAAAGAACCTGCTGCCATGAACAATGATGCTTTGAACATTGCGTGGGAAATTAAATGGAAGAAACCTGCTGTATAACCATCAACGTATTGCTGGGATAATCCAGCAACCCCTAATGCCATCATCATGTAACCAATTTGTGAACCAGTAGAATATGCAAGAACTTTCTTAATTTCAGGGTTAACCATACCTTGTGTTGCAAGCAGTAATGCAGTGATTGCACCTACCCAAGCAACTATCTCAAAGAATTGGTCTGCAAGAATTCCTGCTGCACTTAATGCAAATACAAGTGGTCCAATTCTTGCAACTAAGAACACACCTGCTTTAACCATAGTTGCAGCGTGAATCAATGCAGAAACTGCAGTTGGACCAGTCATTGCTTCAAGTAGCCATTCGTTTAGTGGGAATTGTGCAGATTTGCCTACTGCTCCTCCAAATAGTAAAACAAATGCTGGAACTAAAAGTCCTTGAGCATTCATAGCAACAGCCCATTCAGTTTCACCCATCAATTCTTTGAATCCAAATGTTCCTGCAAACAAAAATATCAAAAGCATACCTGCAATCATCATCACATCACCAACTTTGGTCATGATGAATGCCTTCATACCAGCATGAGTTGGAGCATAATAATCTAACAAACCAAGAACTGTACGTCCTTCCTGTCCAACATGATCTTTCTTTTTATCACGATACCAAAAGCTGATCAATGCATACGACGCAAGTCCTACTCCTTCCCATCCAAAGAATAGTTGTAGTAAGTTATCAGACAATACAATTAGCTGCATTGAACCAATAAAGAACATCATCCAGAACCAGAATCGTGTAATGTCTTTATCGCCTTTCATGTATCCAGTACTGTAAATCATAATGAGGAATGAAATCCATCCAACAACATTTGCCATAATAATGGAAAGTGGATCTGCTAAGACACCACCTTTCAAACCAATTGCTTCAATCCACATTATTTGTTTGTGAATTTCATGACCTTCAAGTGCCATTGGTAAAAGTGATACTGCAGATAATGCACTCATTAACGCAAATCCAACTGCAACATATCCAGTTGCATTCTTTGAAATTTTACCAATTCCAGGCATTATCAGTGCTGCTGCAAATGGCAAAATCCAAACTAACCATGCACTAAGAGAACTTGCTTCAAATGGCAATCCTATCGCTTCTGTGACCATTAACTAAACCCCCAACACTCCATTCATGTATGGAATAATTGTCTTCAAGAAAATATCTGGATAAATTCCTACAACAATTGAAAAACCTGCTAATACCATCATTGGTGCTGTCATATACCAACTACCTTCTTTGACTTTCTCAAGATGTTCAGGAGTTTTTCCAAAGAATACACGTTTTAGCATCCAAAGCATGTAAGACATTGTAAGTGCAGTTGCAACAAGACCCAAACCAAATGTGACTGCTCTTAATGTAGATCCATCTTCAATCGCAGTCTCTAATGCACCATAAAATAGAATCCATTCGCCCATAAACCCACTAGTTGGTGGAACACCCATTATAGTCAATGCCCCAATAACTGCACATGTTGCAGTGATAGGCATCTTTCCTGCCAATCCACCAAGTTTTGAAATACTTCTAGTTCCTACTTTTACAATTATTATTCCGGCCATCATGAAGAGAATGCCTTTTCCTATACCATGAGTGACATACATCATTTCTGCACCTGAAAGACCAAGAACTGAAAATGAACCAATTCCAAACAGAAGGTACCCCATTTGGCTGATACTAGAGTATGCAAGAAGTCTCTTTAGATCATCTTGCATCAGTGCCATTGCACCACCATAAATCATAGTTACTAGCCCCCAAATATGGAACCAAATTGAGATATCTGCAAAAGTAGAAGGTAGTAATTCAACAAGCAATCTAAAGATACCATAAGCACCAATTCCAATCATTGCAGGAGACAATAAAGCACTAATGGGTGTAGGTGCGGAGCCGTGGACATAAGGCAGCCAAATATGGAACATAAAGACTGCAAGCTTTACTCCAAGACCTATTGAAATTGCAACAGCTGAAATTAGTACTATATCTTCAGGAATTGCAGATTCTTGAATATCTGCAAAATCAAAGCTGCCAATAGAAAGCCCTATCATCAAAAAGCCCAACAATAAGACTACTGCACCAGCATGAGTCCAGAACAAGAACATTAAGCCGATCTTTCTTCTTGGACCATCACCCCAAAGTGCAACTAAGAAGAAACCTGGAATCAACATTACTTCAAAGAAAATATAAAATTCAATCAAGTTTGTTGCAAGAACTGTTCCAAGCATTCCCATTGCAAAGACAAGATACAGTGCAAAGTAAATGCCAGATTTTGCATTTACATAATTTGGAAGAGCAGATGATTCTACAACGGATGATTGACCACTTGAAGAAGTATTGATTTTCCGTTCTTCTTCAAATTGCTCATGGAATTTGTGAATCATATATGGTTTGGAGTAAAGTACCAAGATGGTAGATAACACATAGATGATAATTGCAAATGGAGATGCCAAACCATCTAACAAGAAACCAAATTCGCCAAATTGCTCAGTCCAAGGATAGTGTTCTTCAACAGTACCTGAAAGTGCTGCATTGATTACAAGTACTGTTGTGTATAGTAAAATTGCAAACGTAAACCACATAGCTGGAGTAGGACCTACCTTTCTACCAATTATGTAAGCTACTGGAGATAATAATAGTGGCAAGAAAACTGCCTGTAATAATGCATATTCCATTATCCTTTCAAACTCCTAAAGTCTGCAATATCGACATTTTGATACATGCGATAAGCTACTATAATTAATGATAATCCAACCGCAACTTCGGCTGCAGCGATTGCAATTGAAAACAAAGCCAAGGTCTGTCCACCACTATGAGGTAAGAATCTACCAAAAGCTACAAGGTTAAGATTTGCTGCATTGATAATGATTTCAACTGCAAAAAGCATTCTAATAAAATTACGTTTTACTGCCAAGCCGTAAATGCCTATGCCCAACAGAGCAACTGATACTAATGTAAAATCAACTAATTCGTTTTCCATTCTCCACATCCTCTCGTTTGGCTAATACTAATGCTCCAGTTACAGAACCAGCTAAAATCAATCCCATCAAAATCAATGCAGGCCAATAATATGTTACAAAGTCAGAACCTATATCTCTAAAGTCAACTGGTGGCTCATCAGTAGTTATTGTTTTGATTCCAGAATCTAGGAATACTGCCCCTAATGATACCATGACAACAAGCATCAACCCTATTCCTGCAAACTTTCTTTTTCTGTCTTCAATTTTTTTGAAGATTAGTTCTCTTTTTACCAACATCACAGTAAACAAAATCAGTACAGCTATTGAGCCAACATATACTGCTAGTTGGAATAATGCAACAAATGGTGAATCTAACAAGAAAAAGAATCCAGCGATTCCACCCAATGTTCCCATTAAAGCAATTGAACCATAAATTAATGATCTTAATTCTAGTGCTGCAATAGCAGAGCCAATTGTAATTACAGTTAATGCCAAAAATGCTGCATCAGCCATGTGTTGCACCTCTGTCAGTAATTTGAATTTCACTATCTTGCGCTACATATGGTTTTACTGCAAGTTGAGCTGGAGTATAGATTAAACCTTCTTTAGAAAATGAAGAGAGTTCATAATCATTTGTCATGTAAAGTGCATAAAATGGACATGCATCAACACAAAGACCGCAAAAGACACATTTTCCATAATCAATTTGAGGCATGATAGATTTTTTGTTTTGAGTTTGCTCTTCAGGAACTTTAACCATTGCAATTGCTTCAGCAACACCTTCACATGCAATAGAACATAATTGACAGCCAGTACAATGATCATGGAATAACATATGACGTCCTTTTAGTCCTGCGATTCCTACACCTGTTGAAGGATCAAATTGATATCCATCTCCAACAAATTTTAATTTCTCTTCAGGATAACGAAGTGTAAATCGCTTTGTTGCGATATGTTTGATTCCAGAGTTTAATGCACGAATAATACCAGTTGCGGTTCCCATTATTGTAATCCTCCTGGTCCTAACACTCCAGCGTAAAGCAAGCCTAGAGCAATAAAGATGTTAACGAATGCAAGTCCAATGAGTTTGGTCCAACCAAGACTCAATAGCATATCAATTCTAATTCTTGGGAAAACACCTCTGGGTAACAATATGAAGAATATCACTCCAACTGTTTTTAGAACAAACCAAAGTGTTCCGTTAAGCATTTCTTGATCAAATAGTGGCAAGTCTGCAATTCTCGCAGTAACAGGTCCCATGACAATTCCATCTGTGAGAATTTCTGCAGGGAATGGAGGCACAACCATTGGACCATTCCAACCACCAAGGAATAAAACTACAAACAAAGCAGCAAAAGCATAAAGTTTCAGATATGTTCCTAATTGAACAAGCCCATACATCATTCCAGATAGCTCTGTTAACCAACCGGCAACAATTTCACTTTCTGCCTCTGGTAAATCAAATGGAATCCTTTCTAGTTCTGCTAGCATAGTAATGAAGAAAACAATAGCACCAATTGGCAAAAAGATAATCCATGGGAAGTTTGATTGACTTGCGGCAATTTCAGATAAATTAAGGGTTCCAGTTAGTATTACAACTCCTAGGAGGGATAGAATTAATGGAATTTCAAATGAAACCATTTGGAATAATGCTCTGATCCCACCGATGAATGGAAACTTGCTATTTGCAGACCATGCTGAAAGAATTGTTATAATTGGGAAAAATCCTATTACAGCAAATACCCCAAGTAATCCCAGATCAACATCTGCAACAACCCAACCAGGTGCAACAGGAATTAACGCTACAAATGCTGCAGCTGCTGCAACAAAGATCACTGGTGCTGCCCAGAAAATAGGTTTATCAGCTTTGGCAGGAATAATAATTTCTTTTGAGATTAATTTCAAACCATCTCCCATTAATTGTAAGATACCTTCAATTTTTCCACAATAGAAAGGGCCAACTCTTAGCTGTAATTTTGCAAGCATTTTTCTCTCAACAAAAATTGTACCTGCAGCAAGTAATGCAGCAAAACCAAATCCTGGAAATGCCGCTACTCTAAATATATCAGTCGCCATGAATGCTTTAACTAGTGGAATAGTACGTGACGGATCTGCTATCCATGTTAATGCAAGAAATGGAGTAAGTAATTCGCCATGAATAACAGGCATTTCAATTGCAAATAAAATCATAAACACTAATGGAACACCAATCAATACCATAAGGAACAAGCCCCAAAAGGCATTATCGAGAAGTGATTTGATAAATTCACTTAGTTTGAATTTTGGTGCAATTACTGACATCTATCGGTCTGCCTCCACTGGCCAATAATTTAAACTCCAATAAACAGATGGCATGTTTCCAAGTTTTTCACCTTTGAGGAGATAGGGTAAAGCAATCAAGTTTCTAAATGAACCCACACTCATCTTTACTCTATATGGTTCTACTTTTCCATCAGATACAATATAGCAACCCAAAGAACCTCTACCAGACTCTACTCGTTTATAGACGGATTGAAGTCCTTTACCCTTTGGATTTGGTTTTAGTTTAACTCTCACAGAACCAGACTTTGGCATTTTTTGTAATGCTTGTCGGATAATTCTACAACTTTCCATCATGTCAAGCCATGGGACTCTAGAGCGAGCGTATGAATCTCCTTCTTTCATCACGTTAGTTTGGAAATCTAATTCATCATAGACATCATAAGGCTCCTTCTTTCTAAGATCATAATCGACACCACTTGCACGTAGTACCGAACCTGTAGTACCAAGTCTAATTGCATCTTGGCGGGATAAAATACCAGTATCCCTAGTTCTAGAAATTAAAATAGGATTATCATAAAAGACAGCAGCATATTCTTTGATACGTTTTTCAAAATAATTTACTTGTCTTAAACAAACATCTTCAAAGTTTGGTGGTAAATCATTTCTAACTCCACCTGGAACAAAGTGTGCATGTGTTACTCTTGCGCCAGTCATTTTTTCCATTAAATCAATTAACAGTTCACGATCACCTGCAGGCCACATAAACATTGTAGAGTGACCTAAGAAAATACCATAAATTGCAAGCCAATACATTGTATAGATACATCGGTTTAGTTCAGATGCAATTACTCTAACATATTTTGCACGTTCAGGAACTTCAATTCCAAGAATTTCTTCAACCCCTAAGACATATGGATAAAGTACGTTACACGAATCATGAATTACTGGTCTTTCTAAATGAGGAATATTTGTGATATAGTTTCTATATTCTGCCATTTTTTCTTCTCCACGATGAACATATCCTGGATCAGGATCACATGCAACAATATAATCACCATCTATTTGTACAATAATTCTCATGTGACCAGAACCTGGATGTTGTGGCCCAACATTGAGAGTCATGATTCTCTCATCAACTTTTTGGAGTGCTAATCCTGGAGGTAATTCAGTAGTCATTCTATCTTCCTTTTATTGCAAAGTCCTTTCTGAGAGGTGGTAAGTCTGCCCAATCTTCTGGCAAAAGTAATCGTCTATTATCAGGATGTCCTTCAAAGTAAACACCAAACATTTCAAAAATTTCTCTTTCATGAAATTCAACACTGTAAAATACATCTCTAAGAGTTGGAAGTTTTGTAGCATCATTTCCAGGAATTGGGTTTTCTTCTCTTTGTGCCCTAGTGGATAACTCTAGAACTTGACTGGCTAATGAAGAATCAGAATAAGATCCAATATGATAAACAACCTCAATTTCTTTATCTTGTGGATAATCTACTCCTGAGACAGATTCTACATGATCATAACCTAAGCCATCACGAATGAATTCAGCAACATCGTGAACACTTTCTTTACTTGCTTTAATTCCAATCCTATTTTCTTTTACAAATGATACTTCAGCTTTATCAGTAAATTTTTCAACAATCTTTTCTGAAATTCCTTTTTCAAATGCAGGTAATTCTACTGGGATTTCTTCAGGTTTTTTTGTTGCAGGTTTTGGTGGAGGTTTTGCTGCAGGTGAAGGAGTTGGTTTAGTTTCAGCTGCAGGTTTTTCAGAATCAGAACTCATCATACAAACTTCCTAGCCTTCATTCTCTTAATTTTTTCTTGCAACAAAATACATCCTTGGATAAGAGTTTCAGGTCTAGGTGGGCAACCTGGAACATAGACATCAACTGGAATGACTCCGTCAATTCCTGGAAGTACATTATACGAATCAAAATATAATCCTCCAGTAATTGCACAAGCTCCCATAGCAATAACATATTTTGGTTCTGGCATTTGATCATAAACTAATCTAAGACGTGGTGCCATCTTTCTTGTAATAGTTCCTTGAACTACAACTAGATCACATTGTCTAAGTGATCCAAATGCTTCGATGATTCCAAATCTTTCAACATCATATCTAGGACTTGATGCTGCGCCAAATTCAACACTGCAACAAGCTGTTTCAATGTGGACAGGCCAGAGTGACCAAATTCTACCCCAATTGATGGCATAGCCCAATGGTTTATCAATTGCTTTTTCTAAAATATCTCCAAGTTTTCCAACAAAAACATTTGCGTTTTCTGGCGTAACTAAATCTTTAAGCAATCTTATCTCCTATCCTCGTAAATATAATTTATATAAAAAACTACCATATTCTTCGTCTCCCTGATTGATACAAAGCAAATGCCATAGCTCCAAACATAATTGCTAGAAATCCCATCATAGGTAATGTTGCACTCTTTGGAAGTTCTAACAGAGCACTTCCCCACGCATACAAGAAAATTGCCATTACATCAAATACTACAAACATCAAAATGTACGGATAATACTGCATCATAAAATGAGTTCTTCCTTCTCCAGATGGAACTTGTCCACATTCCATCGGTAAGAATTTTACAGGATTACTTCGTTTTCGAGGAGAGACCATTCTAGAAATAATTAATGCGGGAGCCATTGCCGCTATACCAAACGCAAACATCAATACCACGGTACTATAATTGCCCGCTAATTCCCCGACCAATTTAGCTTTTCACCCTAATTTTTGTATAAAAAGGTATGTTTCGTTTTGTCTGTTATTTTCTAGAAAAAATAATTTTTTTTCTAAAGTACTTTATAGAACATAGATTATTTGCGATCATGTCTTTGAATATTGGAGATATTGCTCCAGATTTTGAACTTCCAGATACAGAACTAAAAATGCGGACTTTGGATGAATTTAAAGGAAAAAAAATTGTTCTTTCATTCATAGTAGCAGCTAGTTCTCCTGTTTGTGAGACAGAATTGTGTTCTTTTAGAGATTCTTGGCAAGAAATTACAGATCTAGGTGCACAAGTAGTTGCAATAAGCAATGATGGTCCATTTGCAAACAAAGCATTTGCAGAAAAACATAACTTCAATTTTCCATTATTGGGAGATTACAACAGTAAGACAATTTCAGATTATGGTATTTTGATGAAAGACTTGCTTCACATAAAAGACTATAATGCTGCTAAACGCTCTGTGTTTGTTATCATGGAAGACGGGAAAATTGGTTACAAATGGGTTTCAGAAGATCCATTAAAGGAACCAAATTATGAAGAAATTAAAAATTTCCTAAAATAGGAAAAAATTTGTTTTTTTATTCTATATCTGCAATAACGTCACCTTTGGCAACTGTTCCTGTTTCTTTAACTTTGATAGATTTGATCTCACCATCTTTGTGTGCCTTTATTGCAACTTGCATCTTCATAGATTCCAAAGTACAAACAACATCACCTTTCTTGACAGAATCACCTTCTGCAACTGCAATTGAAACAACCTTTCCAGGAATTTGGCTCTTTAATGCAAGCTGAGCATTTCCTGCACCACTGCCACCAGAGTTTTTGAAAACTACTTCATCAAAGTGAGTGTGCATGTTAAGTGTAATTGGAACGTTATCAATTACCAAATTCATTTCGTTTGTTGATTGTTCTAGATATTTTGCCTTGTGATATTTTTGGTCTAAAATAAACTCGATTCCTTTTGCATCCATGTTTAATATTTTTAATTGGTGTTCACTATCATTGATTTTGATTAAAAATTCATCATTTCCTAGATTTTCTACAATCTTTCCATCAAATGATTTCTCAACATCAGTAATTTTGTAGTCCATATATCATCAATCCAGTTTGTATTTCCAGTTAGAAGAATTGTCAGCGTTTTTTTGTACTCTACTTTTAAAGTATTCAGAGTGAATAATTGCAGCAGCCAAAGCAGCTTCACTCTTTTCTTCTTTTTCTTTCTTAAGATCTTCAGTAAGTTTGTCAATCATATCAAAACGTTTGAGAAAGTCTGTTGACAATTCTCCGTTTTTGTATTCTTCTGAATTTAGAATTGTTTTGTATAATGGAATTGATGTTTCTACACCTTGAATGTAAAAGTCATTGAGAGCTGAAAGCATTCTAGTTCTAGACTCATCAAAGGTCTGACCCCATGTAACAAGTTTAGCCATAAGTGAATCATAAAATGGAGAAACGGTACAACCTGAATACAGATATGTATCACATCTAACTCCAGGCCCTGCAGGAATTGTTACATCTGAAACAGGTCCTGTTGAAGGTGCAAAATCTAAGAAAGTATCTTCAGCATTGATTCTACATTCAATTGCATAACCATTCATCTTCAAATCACTTTGTTTGAAGGGAATTGGTTCTCCGTTTGCAATATCTAATTGCAATTTTACCAAATCTAAACCAGAAACATATTCAGTTATTGGATGCTCTACTTGTAATCGAGCATTAATTTCAATAAAATAAAATTCACCATTATCGGCTCTAAGGAATTCTGCTGTTCCCAAGTTAGTATAATCAACTGCATCTGCAGCATTACAAACAATTTCACCAATTCGAGCTCTTGTTTCTTCATCTACAATGGGTGATGGAGTTTGTTCGATTAATTTTTGATTACGTCTTTGAATAGAGCATTCTCTTTCAAAGATATGTACAGTATTTCCATGAGTATCTCTTGCCATTTGGTATTCAATGTGTCTTGTTTTTTCTAGAAATTTTTCTACAAGAATTGCAGATTTGCCTACGGCTGCAATTGATTCACCAGTTACTGATTCATAACCTTCGCGTAACTCTTGATCATTTGTTGCTAATCTAATTCCACGACCTCCTCCACCATAAACAGATTTTAGCAATACAGGATAACCAATTTCATTTGCAATCTTTTCTGCTTCTTCAACGTCTTTAACTAAATCCGGACTTCCTGGAACTGTTGGAACTTTAGCTTTAAGCATTGCAGCTTTACATCTCATTTTATCTCCACAGAGATTCATAGAATCTGCAGATGGACCAATAAAATTGATTTTATTTTTTTCACATAGTCTTGCAAAGTCATCATTTTCTGAAAGAAAACCATAACCTGGATGGACTGCATCAGCACCTGCTGAAAGCATTACATCAAGAATTTTTTCTTGATTAAGATAAGATTTTGCAGGGGCTGCTTCTCCAATATGATACGCTTCTGTTGCTTGCTTTACATGCATAGAATTTGTATCTTCATCTGAATAAACTGCAACAGTTTTAATTCCTAATGCTTTACATGTTCTAATTACACGTAAGGCAATTTCTCCCCTGTTTGCAATGAGAACTTTTTCAATCATCTTTAATCACAAATTGATATTTCCATGTTTTCTTGGAAGTTGTTTTTCTCTTTTGTTGGCTAGCATTTCAAGTGCTTTAATTAGCATGGGTCTTGTTTCAGATGGATCAATCACATTATCAACAGTTCCATGAGATGCTGCCACATATGGATTTTCAAATTTTTCTGCAAATTCATCGATTAATTGTTTCTTAAGAGTTTCAGGATCATCTGCATCTAAGAGATCCTTTCTGGACATAATTTTGACTGCAGCTTCTCCACCTAATACCGCACATCTTGCAGTTGGCCATGCATAGTTAATGTCAGTTCTTAGATTTTTACTTCCCATAGCTATGTACGCTCCACCATATGCTTTGCCAATAACCAAAGTAATTCGTGGAACAGTAGCTTCACAATATGCATAGAGGAGTTTGCTTCCATGTCTTATGATTCCGTTATGTTCTTGATTTGAACCTGGCATGTAACCTGGAGTATCAACTAAAGTGATTATGGGAATATTAAATGAATCACAGAATCGAATAAATCGTGCTGCCTTGTTTGATGAATCAATATCTAGTGCACCAGCTAGATGCATAGGATTGTTTGCAATAATTCCAACAACCTGACCATTTAGTCTTCCGTAACCTACAACTACATTTGGTGCAAACAATTCGTGCACTTCAAAAAATTCATGATTATCAACAATAGAATTAATGATATCTTTCATATCATATGGTTGCAATGGGTTTTCTGGAATTATATTAATCAAGTTATGATCTAATCTATTTGGATCATCATCGGTTCTAGTCTTTGGTGGGAATTCGGTATTGTTTTGTGGTAAAAATGAAATTAATTTTTTAATGTAATCCATACATTCGTATTCATTTTGTGCTACAAAATGTGCAACTCCACTTTTTGAGCCATGTGTCATAGCTCCACCAAGATCATCAAATGAAATATCTTCACCTAAAACAGTCTTAACAACATCTGGTCCTGTAACAAACATTGTTCCAGCTTTTTCCACCATTATTACAAAGTCGGTCATAGCAGGGGAATAGACAGAACCACCAGCAGAAGGTCCGATACTTGCAGTAATTTGTGGGATTACTCCAGAAGCTAATTGATTATGATAAAAAATATCTGCAAATCCATCAAGACTCATTATTCCTTCTTGAATTCTTGCGCCACCAGAATCCATAATTCCAATAATTGGACAACCCGTTCTTACAGCATGATCCATTAGCTTAGTAATTTTTTTCGCACCCATCTGACTGAGTGTTCCACCAAGGACTGTGAAATCATAAGCAAAGACAAAGATTTGTCTTCCGTTGACATTTCCATAACCTCCAACAACACCATCAGTAAAGAATTTCTTCTTCTGCATATCATATTCGTGATAGTGATGGGTAACCATTGGATCAATTTCAGTAAAAGTGCCTTCATCTAGTAAGAGATCGATTCTCTCTCTTGCAGTTAATTTTCCCTTATCATGTTGGGCCTTGATTCTGTCTTGGCCTCCACCTTGTTGTGATGTGTTATTTTTCTTAGTATATTCTTCAATTTTTTCAGAATGCATAACAGTAATCTAAAACAAGATGGTTTCCTATATTAATTTAGTTTGAGAATATCAATATGATGAAATTTTTATAAAAAATCATAGATCATTGTTTTTTTTAGAAATTCAAGAGTTAAGAATTGGAAATTTCTTGTTTGTTGATTTTTGATAAGAGCCAAAAGCATCTTTTTCCTCACTGCATTTCTTACATATACATAATTGAGACACATTTGGAATATCACAATTTTCTTGAAATTCACATTGAGGGCAACCAGAAGGAGCACCACAAATTACACATTGTAAGTTATTTGTTTGAGCACATTTTTCATGTTTTACTCCTAATCCTTTTGCCCAAAGCCCCATTTCATTAATTTCAATTTTTTCATTACAAACTATGCATGTTCCTGGAAATTTCATTGGGATTTTTCTCCAACTCATGGGATTAGTTCCAGCTCCTTTTCAATAACATCACCAAAAGTTTCTTCCAGATCCAGTTCTAGAGATTTATTTTTAATACAAAACAGAACAAAAGGAAAACAAAGAGTGACAAATGCGCTTGAAGACAAATGTAATTTTTTTGACATTATTGACGATAGTGATTTTAGTTTTGCTCCATCCCAACGAATTCTATTAAGTAAAGGCCATGAAAGATTGTATTGGGAGTATCTTATCCTATCATCATTTTGATATAACTTAATTAGAATATCATTGAGATAACGTAATAGTCTCCAATTTTGAGTTTTCATAATCTTTCCATAAAGCATATCAGCATCAGACATTACTTCTAAATATTTTTCAAGTGTTAAACTATCCAAATTGCTTGTGATAATACTGGAGTAAAATGCATTAATTTTTTCTCTAGGGTCAATTTGCATGGAATACAAAACACTTCTAGCTTCCTCAAGAGAATTTGCTTTAAAGAAAGCATTTATTCCATCTTCAACATTGATGTTTTCAAAAGTAGTTTCTATTTGAGGATTAAATCCTGTTACAAAAGATTGAGTGAGATTAATCATTGATCGTATATCTCCTTTTGATTTGTCAATAACTTTGATTATTGAACCAGGACTTAGTTTAGTATTTTCTTTTTTTAAAATATTTTCAAGATATATTCGTAATAATCTAGGCGGGATTTTTTTAAAAGGAATTGTTTTAACAGCTTTCTTGATATTTTTCATTTTATCAGATATGTCACTATTTGCGGCAAGAATAATTGGCACTGTAGGTTGTTTTAGAATATCAACTAATGCAGAAGCCCCACCATAATCACCACGCCCATGAATTCCATCTACTTCATCTACAAATATCATCGGAGTTCCTAAAACACTAACATTACCCAAAACAGGAGTAAGAATTTCATTAATTCTAGATTTACTTCGTACATCACTGGCATTAAGTCCAATCACATCATAACCAAAATGTTTGGCTACAAGGTATGCTATAGTGGTTTTTCCGATTCCAGGTGGACCAACAAGAAGAAGAGGTTTTGTGCCTTTTTTCCATTTTGCAAACCATTCCATTATTGATGAACGAGCTTCTTCATTTCCTATCATATCAGAAATAATCTGAGGTCGATATTTTTCAGACCACATCAATTTTATCACTTGGGAAGTTTAGATTGGAACTCTGACCATTTATTGGCTTTTTGTAATTTATTGTACCAATATTGATTATAATGTTCTACAGTCAAAAACAAAAATTCTAAAAATTCCTTGTGAGAAAATTCTTCAGGTAACAAATCTAGTGTGAGTCTTGCGTCTTGTAAATACAAATTACTTTTTTCCAAAGTAACTTCAAATCCTTTTTTCACATCATTTGCCAATAATGAATAGTAAAGGGGCCAAGAAGGAATTTTTACAAATCCATTTTTTATAGAATCTTCAATTTCATTTCCACACCCAACACCTTCAGCAGCTCTTGCCATACCTAGATAAAAAATTTCGCCCAGCGGTCTTTCTGCTAAAGCCATATTTCTTCCAGCAGTACCCATAACTGCACGATATTTTTTGTAGGAGAGAGTCATTTCTTCTTCTGTAATTGATGTTGGTTTAGATTTTAATTTCTCATCCAAATATTGTCCTATTCTTGCATCTTTGAATCCTTCTTCAAATTCTTTTAGAACTTGTTCCCCGCCTTTTGAAATTTTATCTCTAGCTAATTTCAGAATATATGGATTCATTAGTTTGTAATCGTCAAGAAAATCCAAGTCTTCATCTTTATCTACAATTCTATCCATTGGTTCACTAAGATCAATTGCTAGAATATGGCCTTCAACCATATCTTGTTTTAATTGAGGATCATTTATTCCAGAATAATCTGCTGCAGCATCAAATAATCCATTAAAAACAGGAAAAGTCATCTTTACAAAATTAGAATTCAAAATTCGATTTACTCTATCTTGCATTACATCAAGACTCTCTAATTTTGATTTTATAGGCTCAATTTCAGACGCGTTTAGAATGATTTCAGTTGAACCAACTTCATCACCAAATGCTTGCTGTGTAGAATTAGGATCAGAATCTGATTTGATTTCATGAAGTAAACCTTGTGCAAACCGTTCTGCAAAGTTTGGGAATTCGTTTTCTGTTTCTTCCTTATACTTGTTAAATAATTTGTAACCTTTTGATTTGAATAAAGCCTGTTTCATAATTTGTTTTCCAGGTTTTGTGCTCATCAAAGCTTCTTTACTTACAACAGATTGATCTTTGCCACTCACAAACGTTAACTATCTTATTGTTATTTATGCTTTCAAGACAAATATTTTCTTCACTTAAATTACGAACTTAGAAATGTACTATATGGAAGTAATAGAAGTTCTTCGTGAAGCTTCAAACAAAATTTATGAAAATGTAAAAGATATTGCAGGTACAGAACTTGCTGCGGGGGATTTTGGTAGAGGAGCAGGAGGTGATATTTCACGAAACATTGACATAGTTGCTGAAAAAACTGTTTTAGATTTTCTTAAAGAAATCAATTTTGAATGTGTTGTTTTAGGTGAGGAATGCGGAAGAGTTGAATTATCAAATAATCCTAAAGGATACATCATCATGGATGCAATTGATGGTTCTGCAAATGCAGTTAGAGGCGTTCCATTTTTCTGCAGTTCTTTAGCATTTGCAACAGAGGATAAACTTAGTTCAATTACTGATGGAGTTATTACAAATTTAGCAAATGGGGAAATGTATTGGGCTACAAAAGATAGGGGTTCATTTTTTAACGATGTACAAATTAAAGTTCACAATAAAGATCCAATCTACAAGATTGTCGGCATCAATACATCTGGTGCCACCACCAATTTAATGAAACGACTACATCCAATTTTTGAAAATCATAATCATACAAGACATTTTGGTGCAAATGCATTAGAGATGGCATTGTTTGCAAGAGGATTGATGGATATTTTTATTGATTTAAGAGATAAAATTAGAATTCAAGATATTGCTGCAGGCTATATCATTGTAAAAGAGGCAGGGGGAATACTACTTAACGCAGACTTGAAACCATTAGATGCTGAACTAAGCTATGAAACACGGATTTCTTTTATAGCTGCTGCAAATCAGAAAATACTTGATGAGATAATATCACAAATTAATCAGTAAACAGATCTTAATAGAAAATTGAATTATTTCTATCAATTTGACAGTTTTTTTACAATTTGGAATAATTTTTGAAACTTTTGATAAGACCTAAGAGAAATATATTTATCCAAAGTAACAAAAAAACTTCTTGTATGGTATCAGAAACCAAGGCCAAGGTCATTTACAGAGAATTATTAAAAGAAGATCTTGTAGTAATTAGACTTGTTCCAGAAAATGGAATGCCAGAATACAAAACAGGTCAATTCTTAACTATTGGACTTCCAATTCCAGCAGAGAAAAAAGTTGTTAGAAGAGCATACTCTATTGCATCACATGCTGAAAATAGAGATTATTTTGAATTTGTAATCAGATGGGTAAGAAAACCACTTCCAGGTCGTGTTACTACTGAATTATTTTATGCAAGTGTTGGAGATGAAGTTTGGTTGGGAGATCCTAGTGGAACCGCACTACAAATTAGCGATACTTTACCTAATGGACAAAAAGACAACAGAAGAGTAATTTGTGTAGGTGGAGGAACAGGACTAGCACCATTTATCGCATTTGCAAAACATTTCCATGATACTAATGATAAAAGAGAAGTTATAGTTTTACACGGTGCAAGTTATGTGGATGAGTTGAGCTACAAACGTTTCTTGACTGATTTGGAATTGGAAAGTGAGAGGAGAGGAAGAGATCAGTGGAACTTCAGATATAGAGCAGCAATCAGTAGGCCAAAAGAATTTTTCAATAGATCTTGGAATGGTCACGTTGGAAGAGTTGAATCATTTTTCAAGTCAGATAAAAAAACAGGATTATCACCAGTAGAAGAGATGGTCGGAGAAGAAATTACTCCTGAAAATTCAATTATTTACATTTGTGGATATCAAGGAACAATTGATGGTGTAATAGATTCTCTAGGCCCAAAAGGATTTGTAACTGAGCATGAAAAGAAACCTGACGGTAGTTTCGGTATAAAGTTTGAATCATACGGATAGAAACATCTTTCAAAAAAAATAATTAGCAAAATTTTACTTTTAAGATCTGTCATCCCTAGATACAACGTACCTGTGGATTTTTATATTGAGAGCATTTTTGCAAAAGTATGGCAGAATTAAAGTGTAGAGACTATGGTTTTGAGTGTGAGTTTGTGGCTAGTGGAGAAATGGAAGAAGTCATAGAAAATTTTAGAAATCACACTGAAGAGGAACATGGGATAGATTATTCAAAAGAAGCCATTATGCAATTTCTCTTAAGAAAACAAGGACTTTAAGAAAATTAATTATCTAATCTTTGCATTCTAACTGATAGAACAGGTAGTTCTTTTTCTATAATTTTCTCAACTGCAGGTACAATTCCTTTTCTTGCTTTAACATTTTCTTCAAAAATTTCTGCAATCTGATCTCTAAACAATAATTTAATTCCTGGAAGAGCTGTGATTCCTTCATCAACAGTTCTAGGCTCAGATAAATCTAGAATCAGGGTTCCTTTTTTCTTTTCTTCCATAACCAATCTAATTCTTTCAAATGTTATTAAGAAATAATCAGAGGTTGTTGCAACAAAAACAATATCATACTTGTCAAAACCAGCCAACACATCATTAAATTCAAGAGGAGTTCCACCTAAAATGGTTGTAAATCCTGTAGCTCGTTCAAGAGATCTACTTGTCACATCAAATACAATTTCTCTTTTGTTCAAAGTTTTAGCAACCATTGCTGCAGGTTCTCCTGTACCAATTAGAAGTACTTTTTTCTTTGAATCAAGTCCAGCTTTTTCATCAACTAATTTTACAGCAACATCTCCAAGAGAGACCACATCTTTAGCAATTCCAGTAGTGTCTCTCATTCTTGTGGCTAATCTTATCACACTATCGAATAATTTGTTTAGAATTTTACCTGAAACTCCAGAACTTTTTGCATTTGCCAAGGATTGAACAATTTCATCAAACACCTCTTGTTTTCCTACAACAACAGAATCGAGTCCAGAAGCTAATCGTAGTAAATTAAGATAAACATCGTCTCCTTTGTAGACTTCAATAGTTTGATCAAAATGATCAATGTCTATTTGCTCTAATTTAGATAATGTTACCCAAGTGTCTTTAATTTGATTTAGGACAAGTCCTTTTCCTTCGGCTCTTCTTGCATCAGGCGAATTCTCTTCTTCTACATTACTTACAGTAAATATTTCAACTCTGCTTGCTGTTTGAATAATAATACATTCATCAACTCCTGGAATTTTTTTAAATTCTTCACATGCCGCGTTAACATCATCAAAAGTGAATTTGGATAATGTGTGTAATGGAATATTTTTGAACGTCACTCTTGCATTCATTACATCAAATTTTACATTACCCATACATCATCACCTTATTTTGCATTGATTTTATCTCTACCGCCTCTTGCTGTTCGGAAAACATTCATTCCAATGTAAAAATTTTCATGTAATGATTCTAAATAAATTATTTCATCTTCAACGTCTTTGATTTGTTTTTCGGTAGCTTCAGGATCACTCTTTAAAATTTCAAGTCTTAATTTTGCCTCTTCTAAAAATGAATCCACGCCTCTTTCATAATTTGAAACTCCACTAAATTCAGGACTTAGAACATGATCTGGAACGTATGCAGGAGTTTGATCATGTGGAATCTCAGCTTTTCTGGTAAGAGATTCTTGTTGTTCTGAAGTAAGAATAGGTCGTGGGAATCTATCTTTTTTATCCAAGAAGAATTCAGGTTCTCCCATATCTCGTCTGAAAATTTCTTCACCTTGTCGTTTAAAGGTATAATCAGGTTCTTTTGATGTTTCTGCTTTTACTTCGGCTGCTATTGCTTTGTACTCTTCTTCTGCTGCAGCTTCTGCTTCTGTCTTTGCGGCTTCTGCTTTTGCAAGAGCCTCTTTGACTGCAACTTCTGCCTCTTCAGCTGCTTTTGCTGCTGTCTCAGCTTTAATTGATGCTTCTTCAGCTGCTTTTGCTTCTTCAGCTGCTTTTGCTTCTTCAGCTGCTTTT
>JBHHVV010000021.1:0-23520 GCA_046754445.1 Candidatus Nitrosopumilus sp. | reverse complement strand
TGCAAGATATAATAATAATCAATGATGACTCTGATTTATGCACACAGTACGCATTCCAAAAGTTATCAACTTTGGAGAAAATGCACTTGGTGAAACAGAGTATCCAAAAAATGCCCTTGTTGTCACAACCGTTCCACCAGAACTTTCTGATAAATGGTTGGCAAAAATGGGAATTCAGGATTATATGCTGTATGATCAAGTTAAACCTGAACCATCAATTGATGATGTCAATACTGTTATTTCGCAATTCAAAGACAAAGATCCGTCTGTACTAATTGGATTGGGTGGTGGAAGTTCTATGGATGTTGTAAAATATGCTGCACCCGAGATGAAAAAAGAAAAAATCTTAATTCCAACAACATTTGGAACTGGAGCTGAAATGACAACTTATTGTGTTCTCAAATTTGATGGTAAAAAGAAATTGTTACGTGAAGATAGATTCTTAGCTGACATGGCTGTAGTCGATTCATATTTCATGAATGGAACTCCAGAACAAGTCATCAAAAATTCTGTCTGTGATGCATGTGCTCAAGCAACCGAAGGCTATGACAGCAAACTCGGAAATGACTTGACAAGAACTCTCTGTAAACAAGCATTTGAGATTCTATATGATGCAATTATGAATGACAAACCAGAAAACTATCCATATGGTTCAATGTTGTCTGGAATGGGATTTGGTAATTGTTCAACAACACTTGGACATGCTTTGTCTTATGTTTTCTCAAATGAAGGTGTACCTCATGGTTATTCCTTATCTTCTTGTACTACTGTTGCACACAAGCATAACAAGTCCATCTTCTATGATAGATTCAAAGAAGCAATGAATAAACTCGGATTTGATAAATTAGAACTCAAAGCTGATGTTTCTGAAGCTGCAGACACCGTCATGACTGATAAAGGACACTTGGATCCAAACCCCATCCCAATATCAAAAGATGATGTTGTCAAATGTCTAGAAGATATCAAAGCAGGTAATTTGTAAAAAATCCATAAATTTTTTACCTTTTTTCTATTTTCTTAAGAAACTGCGAAATTGGCAGCTAGATGAAACTTTTTATGCTAATACTCTGAGGTAATTATACTTGGCTTCAAAACAACTAAAATTCGGCATTCAAAATGGACTGAATGTTGCCAGAGCTGGATATACTGAAGACCAAATCTTGACAGCTTGTATGCTTGCTGATAAAACAGGTTATGATTCAATTTTTTACATGGATCACACTAACGTCCCACAATGGAAAAATGCCATCGTTCTAGATCCTTGGGTTATGTTGTCGGCAATCGCCGCAGTTACAAATCACGTTGAATTAGGAACCTGTGTAACTGATGCAATCAGAAGACATCCATCAAATATTGCATTGGCTGCAATTACCCTTGATAGAGTTTCTAAAGGAAGAGCTATTTTGGGTATTGGTGCAGGTGAGGCTCAAAATCTAAAAGAATTTTGCATACCCTTTGAAAAACCAGTTTCAAAATGGGAAGAACAAATTGAAACCATTCATACTTTGTACAAATCAACCCCTGATAATACTGTAGACTATGAGGGAAAATATTACAAACTTGAAGGTGCATGTTTGCAAGCACCTCCAATAAGAAAACCCCGTCCTCCAACTTACATGGCTTCTGGTGGAAAACGTACACTTGCACTTACAGGAAAACTTGGAGATGGATGGTTACCAATCGGTTATACTCCAGAACTATTTGAAGATCATGCCGCCCAAATTAAAAAATCAATGGATGAAAACAACAGAACACAGGAAGAAAAAGATAACTTCCAAATGGCACTCGATATTGATGTGTATTTTTCTGAAGATGCAGAAGAATCATGGGCAAAAATGAAAGAAGCCGTTAAAGTAAGTTTGTTCAAGCCTGAAGTTCTGAGAGTACATGGATTAAAAGAGATAGAGGGATTTGATTTCGTCAAATACTTTACTGAATACTCGATGTCTGATCAAAGCTGGATTGTAAAAATGAGAGAAGCTGCAACAAAAATTCCTGATGCAGTTGCACGTTCATCTACTGCTGTTGGAACTCCTGAGGATATTATTCCAACATTTGAGAGATTTATGGATGCTGGTGTAAATCATTTTGTAATTAGATTCTGGGGTAAGAATTACTTTGGTTCAATAGACAAATTCGCAAGTCATGTAATGCCTGCCCTTAGAGAAAGATCTAAACAATAAACATCCCATTCTGTGCATACAGAAAGTAATTTACACTGCGCATTTTTAGAATCATTAATGAATGATAAACTCCCTGAAACTATAAAAAAATGTCTTGATCTTCTTGAAGAAAATGTCAAAATATTGGCAAATATTGAAATTGATTTAGAGGATGAAAAGGAGAATGAACTAACTCCAAACATGGAACTTCATAATCTTTATGATTTGACAGAAGATGTTTCAGAATCTATAAAACTCAAAAATGCTGAATTAAATTTTACTAGACGACAAGCTGAGAATTCTTTGAATTTATGATTTATGTGGTCTTTTCTTTTTTGTAAATGATTTTGCTCTGCGTTTATTTTTCTGCTTTTCTAATCTTTTTCTTGTACGCTCAGTTGCTTTTGTTGCACCGTGAATAACTTTTGTTTTACTGCCGTCTCTTAACATGATTTCTTTTCCTTTGAATCTGAATTCAACATCTCTGCATTTGATATAGTATTTTTTAAGACAAAAAAATATCCTGTTATTTGTCCCATGCATATCTTTGATCTCTTTTGATTTTTTTAATTCATTTAGAATATTGCGTAGTAATCCTTTGTCAATATCTGTAATTCTGTGAAGTTCTCTAAACCAGATGAATTTTGACTCTGAACCCCATTCTTCTAAAAGATCTAATACTTTTGCAATGGCTTCTTCTTTTTCTTCATCTATTTCATTCATTTTTTTTGTATCCCTCAATCCTAAATTTAGCAATTTACATTAATGAAAAGTTTGGATGAAAAAAGTCAATTTTTAGAATGTTCTCTCTTTTTGAAAATTTCCGTTATTACAAATAATGGGCACGGAATTTAAAACTGAATGCACAGAATTATCTTGCAAAATTTTGGAAATTAAAGCAATGGCCAAAGAATTAGATGAGGAAGAATAAATTTATTTCTTTGATCTTTTCTTTCTTTCTTGAATTCTTGATTTTGTAACTTTGACTGTTTGTTTTTGATTGGTTTCCATCTTGTTTGCAATAGAGTCAATCTGTTTGATGATTTTTTCTTGTGTTTCAATTGAATTTGTTTTTACCAATTTCTTTTTTAATTTTTTTAATTGATTTGAATAATTTTGAAAGTCATTTCTTAATTCATCAAGATAAGGATCGTTCACATTGATTTTTCTATTTATGTTATATTTTAGGTATCTTTATGATCTGGATTTATAATATTATTTGTAAGAATTAGTATATGCAGTTAGTAGGTATTCTTCAAATAAAGTCATATGATAAAATTAAAAAATTTCTTCATGAAGAACATGTTGGGAGACTATCTACAATTGATAAAAGTGGATTTCCACAAATTATCCCGATGAATTTTGTGTTTATCGATGATGTGGTTTACATGCATTCTCATGTTAAAGGTGAAAAACTAGATAATATTTCTAGAAACAATAAAGTGGGTTTTGAAGCGGATCGTGAACTGGAATTTTTACCATCATACTTTGAGGATCCGCATAATGCATCTTTAGCTGATACTTTGTACATTAGTATTGTTATCAAAGGAACAGGGAAATTTGTTTCAGATAGAACAGAAAAAACACTTGCTCTAAACGGATTAATGAAAAAATATCAACCTGAAGGCCAATATGATCCAATAGAAGATGATATGAGAGTTTTAGATGCTGTCAGTATCATCAAAATAATTCCACAAACACTTCACGGAAAATACAAAATCGGACAGCATTTGAAACCTGAAGATAGAATGAATTTGGCTCAAAATATTTTGAAGAAAAACTCTCCCTCCTCTAAAAAAACTCTTAAAATAATGGGTTTTGAGGAAACTAGTGAAGGTTTGAGAATGATTGATGAACCTGTTTGGTAATTCTTTAAGATTTTGAAAATACTGTACAAAGTTTGTACAACTTGAACAAGCACAAACAAAAATTCATTTACTTTGTTTTTTGAATGTGGCAAAAAGTTTCAAATGTGCTGATATCGGTCAAAATTGCTCATGGGTGTCAACTGCAAATACTACATCTGATTTAATGAAAAAAATTATGGCTCATGTGGATTTTAAACATGATATGGCACTTACTACAGGAGAAAAAATAAAAATTCAATCGTCAATCAAAGATCGTTAGATGTGTGATATTGAGCAAAAAATTAATTTTCTTTATTTTACTATTGGGTCCTATTTGATACCATTTGTTTACCTTTAGTATTTAATCGATAAACGTTAGCTATAAGTTCAGTTTTTGAGAATTACACGTGTTGCAACAAACTTCTAATTTTGAATTGGTATCTAATTATGAACCCACTGGAGACCAACCACAGGCAATTGATACACTAGTTGAGGGTGTTAAAAAAGGAACAGTTCAAACATTGCTTGGAGTTACTGGAAGTGGAAAGACTTTTTCTATTGCAAATGTAATTGCAAGAACTGGGAAGAATACCCTAGTAATATCTCATAACAAAACACTTGCAGCACAACTTTATTCTGAATTAAAACAATTTTTTCCAAAAAACAATGTAGGTTATTTTATTTCCTATTATGATTATTATCAGCCAGAAAGCTATCTTCCTCAAACTGATACCTATATTGAAAAAGATACTCAAATCAACGAAAAAATTGAAAAATTACGACTAGAAGCAACTGCAATGCTTCTTTCTGGAGAACCTACGATTATAGTTTCTACAGTTTCATGTATTTACTCTCTAGGAAATCCTGAAGATTGGGAGGATTTGGCAATTACAATTAATGCTGGTGATGACATTAAACGAAACGAGATTATTAGAAAATTAGTTGAGGCAAGATATGAAAGAAATGACACTGAAGTGGCTCCGGGAAATTTTAGAGTAAAGGGTGATACAATTGATATCACTCCAGCATATTCTGAAGATTTAGTTAGAATCTCTATGTTTGGTGATGAAGTTGAAAAAATTACAATCTTAGATCATGTATCGTTAAAAGAAAAAAAGAGAGTTTCCCAAATGACAATTTTTCCTGCAAAACATTATCTTATTGCAAAAGATGTTAGGGAAAAAGCAGTGATATCAATAAAAGATGAATTACAAAAGCGTCTTCCAGAATTAAATGAATTAGAAAAACAAAGACTAGAGATGAGAACAAAATATGATTTAGAAATGATTGAAGAATTGGGATATTGCTCTGGGATTGAAAATTATTCTAGACATTTTGATGGAAGACGTGAAGGAGAAAAAGCATTTTGTTTGATGGATTTTTTTGGTGATGATTATCTTTTAGTGATTGACGAATCTCACGTAACATTGCCTCAACTACATGGCATGTACAAGGGTGATCATTCTAGAAAGAAAGAACTTGTAACTTATGGGTTTAGATTACCTAGCGCATATGATAATCGTCCATTAAAATTTGAAGAATTTGAAAAATATATTCAAAATACTATCTTTGTTTCTGCTACTCCTTCAGAATATGAGAAAAAAATATCTTCAAAAATTGCTGAACAACTAGTTAGACCAACTGGGTTACTTGATCCACAAGTTGAGATTAGGCCCTCAAAAAATCAAATGGATGATTTGATTCAAGAAATTAACAAAAGAGTTTCTACTTCTGAGCGTGTTCTGGTGACTACTCTCACCAAAAGAATGGCAGAAGATCTTGCTGAATATCTCTCAAAAAAACAAGTCAGAGTTCGTTATATGCACTCAGAAATTGAAGGATTGCAACGAACAGAATTACTCCGACAACTACGTTTGGGAGATTTTGATGTTCTTGTAGGGATTAATCTACTTCGAGAGGGTCTTGATATTCCAGAAGTTTCACTAGTTGCAATTTTGGATGCAGACAAGGAAGGATTTTTGAGAAATTTTACTAGTCTAATTCAAACATGTGGACGAGCAGCTAGAAATGAAAATGGAACTGTGATAATGTATGCTGATACTAATACCCAATCAATGAAAAATGCTATTTCTGAAACAAAACGTCGTAGAGAAAAACAAATGCAATACAATCGAGATAATAACATAACTCCTAAAACCATCATAAAATCAGTCCCTGAACAAGAAACAACACTGGATGATTCAAAACTAAAATCTACTCATGATCTTACAACTGATATTATTGATTTAGAAGCTCAAATGAAAAAATATTCTGAAGATTTAGATTTTGAGAGGGCAATAGAATGTAGAGATAGAATAAAAAGACTAGAAAAGGAGATTCAACTAAAAGATGGAAGAAAATAAATTAAAAATTCGTGGAGCGCGTCATCATAATCTAAAGAATTTAGATATTGATATTCCTAAAAATAAACTAGTAGTGATAAGTGGATTGTCTGGATCTGGAAAATCTACGCTAGCTTTTGATACAATTTATGCTGAAGGTCAAAGACGATATGTTGAATCTCTTTCAGCTTATGCAAGACAATTCTTAGAAATGATGGATAAGCCTGATGTTGATTCTATTGAAGGTTTGTCTCCTGCAATTTCAATTCAACAAAAAACTACCAGTAAAAATCCTCGTTCTACAGTTGGAACTACTACTGAAATTTATGATTACATGAGATTACTCTTTGCACGAATTGGAATTCCATACTGTACTAATTGTGGACGTAAAGTATCAACACAGTCTATTGAGCGAATATGCGATTCTGTTCTAAAAGATTTTTTAGGAAAAAAAATCCTGATTTTATCCCCTCTTATTCAAAGGAAAAAAGGCACTTATGAAAAACTATTTGAGCAAATCAAAAAAGATGGCTATTCTAGAATCCGTCTAAACGGTGAAATTTTGAGCCTAGATGAAGATATTCCTCCTCTTGACAGACAAAAATGGCACAATATCGAGATTGTAGTTGATAGGATTACTGCTGATAAATCTGAGCGTTCTAGACTTTTTGAAGCTATTCAGACTGCAATCAAAACTTCTAAAGGTGATGTAATGATTGCATCTGAAAAATCTGAGAAAATTTTCTCTCAAAACAACGCATGTCCTCATTGTGGGTTAACTGTTGGTGAATTAGAACCTCGTTCATTTTCTTTCAACTCTCCATTTGGGATGTGTAAAACATGTAATGGATTGGGTGTAAAGATGGAGTTTGATGCTGATTTAGTAATACCTGATAAGACAAAATCCATTTTGGATGGTGCAATAGTTCCATGGAGTGGACGTTTTTCATCCTTTAGACGACAAGCATTAAGAGCTGTTGGAAAGAAATTTGGTTTTGATCTTATGACTCCAATTGAAAAAATAAAGTCAAAACATTTTGATATTATTTTACATGGCACAAATGATCTAATTGATTTTAAATATCGTTCAAAATCAGGAGACTCATCTTGGCAATATACTGATGCATTTGAAGGTGTGTTGGTTAATCTACAACGTGTCTTTATGGAAACTGATTCTGAATCAAAACGTGAATGGTTAAAACAGTTTATGCGTGATACTCCGTGTACAACATGTAATGGAAAAAAACTCAAACCTGAATCATTAGCAGTTAAAATTAACGAAAAAGGAATAATGGATGTTTGTGATATGTCTATTGATAACTGTTATGATTTTTTTTCCACTCTAAAATTAACTAAAAATGAACAATACATTGCAAGAGATGTCCTTAAAGAAATTAAAGAACGCCTTGAATTTTTGATGAATGTTGGATTAAATTATCTTACACTAAACAGATTAAGTTCTACTTTATCTGGTGGTGAATCGCAAAGAATCAGATTAGCAACTCAAATTGGTTCTAATTTGACTGGTGTTTTGTATGTACTTGATGAGCCAACTATTGGTTTGCACCAACGTGACAACACACGACTCATTAAAACGTTAAACAAGCTTCGAAATCTAGGAAATACTGTAATTGTTGTAGAGCATGACGAAGAAGTTATACGAAATTCGGATTGGATGGTAGACTTGGGTCCAGGTGCTGGTGTTCATGGTGGTAACGTTGTTTTTGAAGGAACTGTGGATAAAATTCTTAATGGTCATAAATCTATTACTGGGGATTATCTGAAAGACAGTTCACGAATTTCATTAAAAGAAAAAAAACGAAATCGTTCTGGGTCATTAATGATTAAAAAAGCATCAGAAAATAACCTAAAAGATATTGATGTTGAAATTCCTTTAGGCCTGTTTGTATCTGTTACTGGTGTTTCTGGTTCTGGAAAATCTACACTGATTAATGATATTTTGCTAAAATCATTAGAAAATCATTTTTACAAATCAAATATCAGACCTGGAAATCACAAAGAAATTATCGGTCTCAAAAATATTGACAAGGTAATTGCAATTGATCAGTCTCCAATTGGCAGAACTCCACGTTCAAATCCTGCAACATACATTGGTGCATTTACGCCCATTCGAGAATTATATGCAAACACTGCATTATCAAAAGAACGTGGATATACTCCTGGCCAATTTTCATTTAATGTGGCTGATGGTAGATGTTTTGCTTGTGATGGAGACGGCGTAAAACAAATTGAAATGCAGTTTCTATCTGATGTATATGTAAAATGTGATGAATGTAAAGGAAAAAGATACAACACTGAAACCCTTTCTGTATTGTATAAGGGCAAAAACATTTCAGATATTTTAGGTATGACAGTATACGAGGCATTAAATTTCTTTGAGAATGTTCCTGCTATTAAACGAAAATTACAAACAGTCTATGATGTTGGATTAGGATATGTTAAACTTGGACAATCTTCTACTACTTTGTCTGGTGGAGAAGCTCAAAGAGTAAAACTTGCATCTGAACTATCAAAACGAGGTACTGGAAAGACATTATACATATTAGATGAGCCTACCACAGGACTCCATTTTGCAGATGTTCAAAAATTATTGGATGTTCTAAACCGGTTAGTAAACCTTGGAAATACTGTGGTTGTGATTGAGCATAATATGGATGTCATCAAAAATTCTGATTGGTTAATTGATCTTGGGCCTGAAGGTGGAGATGAGGGGGGTAGAATTGTCTCTACTGGAACTCCTAAACAAGTTGCAAAAGCACCTGGAAGTTATACCGGAAAATATCTCAAAAAATTATTAAAAAATGACTTTTGATATTTCAAAAATTACCATTCCAACCGATCCTGGGATATACTTGATGAAAGATTCTGAAGGAAAAATAATCTATATTGGAAAAGCAAAGAATCTAAAAAATAGAGTTCGTTCATATTTTCTCAAAAATCAAAATTACAAAACTCAAAAATTAGTTGAGAATATTTCTGAGATTGAGTTTGTCATGACGGATAATGAAAGTGAAGCTTTTCTTTTAGAATCCAACATGATAAAAAAACACCGTCCACGATTTAACATTGAGTTAAAAGATCAACAAAGATATACTTATCTTAGAATTTCTGATGAAAAATATCCTAGATTACTAGTTGCAAGAAGAACCCGAGATGGAAAATTTTTAGGAAAAGGAAAAATTTTTGGTCCTTTTACTCAGGGTAGCTCAAAATTACTTACCATAGGTGCTTTGAGAAAAGCATTTCAAATCAGAATTTGTAAAACACTGCCAAAAAAAGTCTGCTTGGAATATCATTTGGGAAATTGTGAAGGTCCATGTGAATTTAAAAATGCACAAGAACGATACCCAAAACATATTGCAGCGTTAAAAGATGTTCTTAAAGGTAAAAATCAAACAAAAATTTTCACAAAAAAACTAGACGAGGAAATGCATCTTGCTGCAGAATTACAGCAATTTGAACGTGCTAAAGATATTCGTGATACTTTGATTAGACTGGGAAGTCTCCAGGCTAAACAAAAAATGGAATATGTTAAGAATTCCGATGAAGAGTATTTTGGAATAGATATACAAGAGCAATCTGCTATTGTAATGAATTTTAGAATGATAAATGGTGTGATTCGAGATAGCGATAAATTCTTTTTTGATATGGTTGGTGATAATTCTTTTTCAAATTTCCTTTATCAATATTATTCTACACACAAAATTCCAAAATTTATTCTAGTAAACGACCTTCCTGAAAATCAAAAGATGTTGGAATCCTTGTTCTCAGAACAATCAGGATTTAGTGTCAAAATTTTGGTACCTACTAAAGGAAAAAGACGAGAAATCATAAATTTAATTTTAAAAAATATCAAACTTGTTCATTCAAAGGGTGGAAATCCTGGATTAGTTGAATTAAAAGACATTCTGCATTTGCCTACAATTCCAAATATCATTGAATGTTTTGATATTTCAAATCATGGTATTGATTTTGCTGTTGGTTCGATGTCTAGATTTGTTAATGGAATTCCAAACAAGTCAGGATATCGAAAATTTAAAATCAAAACTGTATCTGGCAGAGATGATTTTGCAATGATGGGAGAAATTATCAAAAGACGATACTATAGATTACTCGAAGATAATTCAGAACTACCTGATTTGGTATTAATTGATGGCGGAAAGGGTCAATTAAGTGCAGCAATGAAATCTCTTGAATCTCTTGGATTGAAATTACCTTGTATATCATTGGCAAAAGAAAATGAGGAAGTCTTTATCCCAAAAAATAAAAACCCTGTAATTATTTCTAAAGAAAAGTCCTCTCTGAAAATTTTACAATATGCTCGAGATGAAACTCATAGATTTGGTGTGGCATATAATAGAACAATAAGAAAAAACCAAATAAAATAAGAAAAAAAGAAAAAAGTTTTTGGTTAGTTCACTGTTACAGTACCGACCATCCAAGGATGAACCATACAGAAGTAATCATACATTCCTGTATCCTCAAAGGTAAATGCATAAGTTGCATCTGCCATGACTAGACTACTATCAAATACGCCCGATGGACCATCTGCTGGACTTCCGCTAGTTACTGTGTGTGCAGCTGTGTCGACATTAACCCATTCTACTGTATCTCCAGCATTAATTACAATCTCTGCTGGTGAGTAGCATTCGTTAGTTTCTTCACATCCTGGAGCTGAACTCCCTACTGCAATATCCACAGTGTGTGTTGTTGGTCCTGCTGATTCCTTCATGGTTTCTTCCTTCATGGTTTTTTCTTCATGAGTTTCTTCCATGCTGACATTTTCTTCAAGTTCTACAGAATCTGCCTCTTCTTCTGTAAGGTCTAATATTTTGTAATCTACTTGGAATGTCTCGGTATTCATTGTGTGAACAGCTAGAGCATTACCGGAAAAACCCCATTCACCTTTTGCATTCTTTGGATCAACAAATGTTAATTCAAAGATTGTTTCACCATCTGGAGTCCAAGTCTTTGCTGGTTTTTCATCAGCTCCGATTGGTCCTCTGAGTGAAACCAATTGAATATTTTCAGATGCATCATAAAGAAGTGTACCTGAATATACTTTGTCACTTGGTGCCAATAGTACTGCAAGTTGGTGTGATTCATGACCTATACCTGGATCCTGAACAGATGTGGCTCTCTCCCAACCAGATTTCAAAGGTTTTACTTTTTCTTCCATTTCTGGTTCAACTGTTTTTGTTACAACTGGATCTGAGACACTGGGACCGGCGTTTTGAGTTGCATCTCCATACAATGCAAATGCAACTCCGATAGCCACAATTGCGATTGAAAATCCAATTGCAGCCTTGTCTATACCTGCCATAATTGATCCATGGCTAGATGCATGCTAAATAAATCTAATTGAATCTACTTCTTCATACTTTCATCTAGTCAGAATTTATTCATCATGATTTCTATTTTTTGAATTCTTTAAAATTTTTCAAATTATTACAAATAATTCTAAAATCTCTTGAAATTCTCATATAATCGCTCTAATTTGACCTTGACTTTTGTCAATCATCTTGGACGATTATTTCTTTTATCAATCAAAATGAGATGATAATTATACATTGTAATTGAGATGTCACCAAGTAACTAATCGTTTGTGGTCTTAATCTCTTTTACATTATTTTGAAGTGATTTTCCTTAATAAGCCCCTGTATTTTGATTTGATTGACCTTGTTTTTATTATGAATTATTCATTATAATAATTTGAATTTACAATGAATAAATCCCTGATACTGTTACCAATTATTGTCATTCCTATTCTTTTCATTATGTTCAACACTGAAGAAAAGGAAATTTATTCTGAGACTGATTTTGTCGGTCAATCGGCAATATTGAAAGTTGGAGAAGATTTTATCAACCAAGCAACAAAAGAAGGCAGTATATCCGATGGCACTCATGTGTTAAATGAATTACGAGAAATTACCGAAACAGAATTGCTTGAAGAATTTAAAGTTCCAGATCATACTAAAAGTGAAAAGATCTTTAATAATGGACTGAAATTAAGTGACAACTATAATCAAATTAGTTTTGAGTATTCAACAGAAAAATTAACTGATTTAGAATACCTTTCAAAATTACTTGATTTTCAAATAAAATATCAGAAATACATGACTGCTATTGATTCCTATGTGGGGGATGAAGATATTTTAATTCATAAAAATTCTATGAAATTAGAACTTGAAAAAATCAATCAAGATATCCAAATTTTAAAAAATTCTATTGACTTTGAGTATGATTTGGAATCAAAATCAGAATATGACAAATATGCAAAATTTTTACCATCTATGTTTGAATCTTAATCTTTGAAATGTGTGATTATTATTCAAAATAGTAATCCGTCATAGACCAGACAATGTCCAACAAAAAAAGTATTTTTTTGCTGTTTTTTTAGTCTTGACTCGTTACTATTTTTGATCAATATTATGTATGCTTAAATTTGATAAATTATCTTGCGTGTTTTTTTTGAACTAGCTGATTTCTAGATGGTTTGAGAACTTTTCAAGGTTATGACATTAATTAAAAAAAATGGTCCTGATTTTCATTTCTCGCCTTTACTGGAGTTTTTAATTGTCGCCATTTCCCTTGTTCTGATTTTGGTTCCCATTCGAATATTTACAAAGATCGTTTTTACTGATAACTGGATTGGATCTATAGGAATAATTTCTGTAGTTTTTGGATTGATATTGTATTTGTCAAAAAATAATAGATTAGGTATATTTGGTCAAATGTTTATTCGTCAAATCATTAGAAATCATAAAGGAAAACGAAAATGGGCGATTTATCTCCAAATCTCCCTTTTCTTATTTGTTGGGCTTTTGACAATTTTTAGCATACATGCAGGAAATACTGAATTTCATTCTCTTAAAAAACAGATTATCGAAGAATTCAACAATCGAGGAGTTTTTATTGATTCTACATTAAATTTTGATTCAATTAATTATGTTTCTTCACAAGTCTCTCCTGAACAACAATTAGGTGCCATTGCAACACTGCCATTGCTAATAATACAAAATTTTCAACTTTTTTCAGTAGTGCTGTCTGTTACTGATCAAATGATGGGTGGCTGGGTGATGTATTTTTGGCAAATAATGGTAATTGAAACCATTGAAATTGCTATCTTTTTGTCCGTTTCTAAAAAATTTATTTTAAAAAACCATAAATCTCAATAAATAATTTGTTTATTCAAAATCATTTACCTTGCTTTCTTTTTCAATGCTTCTTTGTATGTTTTTAATGCATTATCTTTAGTAATTTTTGCTGCATCCAAAATTATTTTTTTTGCATCAATGTCTGTTTGCACTCCAGAACTTTTAGCTGATTTGTAATCCTCTTTTGCTATTTTCCAAGCTTTGAATGCAGCTTTGTATGCTACAAATGCATCTCTTTTTTCTTTTATGACGTCTTTTTTATTCCCGTCTTTATCAAAATCTTTTGATTTTTCCTCCATATCTTTTCTTGCTTTTTCATTTCTTTTATCTGAGTTATGAGTAGCATCAACTACTGAAACTGTTTGTACTAACATCAACATTGAAATCATAATCATTGTCACAGCAACAATTTTTAGTTCCATATTTTCATATTTCTTTAGAAAATATAATTTGTTGTTTGTATGATGAGATTAAACAGATGGCCTCTCTTTTCTTAGTTGTTTTTGTAGATATCAAACACACAGATTGTTTTTAGACTGTCATTTTTTTATTATATATGTCAATTATTCATTGTAATTCTTGTGATCTTACATTTGATTCTGAATCTAATTACTATGCACATTACATCTCTGCGCATAAAAGTACCTCTCCTTCGGTTAAAAAAATTCTAATCCTGGGTGGTGGATTTGGTGGAATCACAGCATTACAAAATATAGAAAAAAAATTCAAAAATGAACCTGTTGAAATAACTGTCGTTTCTGATGAAAATTTCTTCCTATTTACTCCAATGTTACCTCAGGTTGCTTCAGGATTGTTACATCCGAGCAATATTACCATTCCAATAAGATATTTTTGTAAAAAATCAAAATTCTTGCATGCATCTATTGACTCAATAGATCTGGAACAGCAACTAGTTACTATTCAAAGATCCTTTGATCATAAAGTACGTACATTAGAATATGATTATTTGATATTGGCATTAGGGGGAAAAACTAATTTCTTTGAAAATGAAAATATTGAAAAACATTCTTTCACTATGAAAAGTATTACAGATGCAATTTCAATTAAAAATCATTTAATTGTTATGTTGGAACATGCAGCGCAAACTGGGAATTATGAATTACAAAGAACATTATTGACATTCGTAGTTGTAGGGGCTGGATTTGCAGGTGTAGAAACAGTCAGTGAAATAAATCAATTCATAAAAAATTCAATCTCAAAATCTTATCCTAGCATAAATCCAAAAAACGTTAACATCATTTTAATTTCTTCTAAAGATCGTATATTGCCTGAAATTGATATAAAATTATCTGAAAAGGCAGCTGCATTTTTAGAAAAAGATGGAATAATAATTCTGAAAAATACTAAAGCTAATGATGCAGATGAAGAAAGCGTGTTACTCAACAATGGTGGAAAACTATCTTGTGCGACTTTGATTTGGACTGGTGGGATGAAAATGGATAGGGTTGTTTCAGAATTAAAATGTGAGCATGGTGGCAATGGAAGAATTGTGGTAGATGAATCTTTGAGGATGAAAAATCAAAAAAATGTTTTTGTTTTAGGTGATTGTGCTTTGATTAAAGATGAATCAATAAATAATTTTTATCCTTCAACTGCACAACATGCAATCAAGGAAGGTAAATTAGTCTCAGAAAATCTGAAATTGATTTTTGATCAGAAAGAAAAATTAAAAAAATTCACTTTTCATAGTTTGGGAATCATGGCAATAATAGGATCCCGTGTAGGTATTGCAACAATTGCTGATAGAAATATTAGTGGAATTTCTGCATGGTTGATTTGGAGGGCATACTATTTGTCAAAAATCCCTACATTTGGGAAAAAATTAAAAATTACTGTAGATTGGCTTACTGATAGTATTCTGGCGCGTGATGTTACCTTAATTGGAACAATTAAAAAGAAAAAAATTAATTCTATACACATTAATGAACATATTCCATCAATCAAAGATCAATTAATATCAAACTTGTAATTTTATCTAAATATTATACATACTTGTGTATTGTTTGAAATATTATGAAAAGAATAATCTTTCAAACCAGAATTAAAAATTCTTCTAAAAAATTCCCCTAGAAATTTTGTCCCATTGATACCTGATGAATGCCGTACTTTGAAACTATTCCTTCCTGTTCTTTGTGTATATTCAAAAATTCCAAAGTTTGAATCATTAAAAAATTTTTTGCATATTTTTGCAATTTCATTCACGTCTTTTGAACTTGTCAAAATTGGCTTTGTCTTAATTATGTTGGTTACTATATTGTTGATGGCATTTTCAACTGATTCATTAATAATTTGATTAATTGAAAGTTCTTTAATATTCAAATTATTATTTCCTTCTACTGGCATGTTGAATTTATCAAAAAGATTGTCTCTCTTATTTTCACTCGTTGATTTGATTTCTAATTTATCATACAAACAAATTCACTCAAATAAGATATTCTATTACAATATGTGTGTCGTTTTTATACAAACTTGTTTATTTTATAATAAATGATTAATTATTTTTTAAATGATATTTTTTATAAAATTTTATTTAATTAATAATACTGGAACTGGAGAGTTTTGAGATACTTCAAGTGACACACTTCCTAGCATTAATTTTCTATCTGATCCATTACCTCTTGTTCCCATGATTACTAAATCTGCTCTAGATGAATAAACATAAGACATTACAGTCTGAGTTATTGAAGATGAAATTGCAATATGAGTCCTACATATAATTCCATTTTCTTCAGCAATTTTGACAAGTTTTTTATGTTTTAATTTAATTTCATTTAGTTTTTTTTGTTCTATTATGGTTTGATGTGTATTATAGTCTAGAAATGATCTTGATAGTTGTTCACTGTGAAAAACTGAAAGAATAATTATTTCAAATTTATGATTAAAATCTAAATTAATTGCTTGTAAAAATGCCCTATCTGACATCTTTGAATTATCGAATGGAATCAAAATTCTCCTAATTACTGACTTTGCAAATTTTTCTTGTTTTAATGCATTTATTTGCATAATTAAACATGTTTTAGAAATTTTATAGCAAGTTGTCTGGTTAATTTAAACAGATCTGATGACAGTTAATTATTCAATCTTATCGTGAAGTTTCTTCATGATATCCAAATACGTTGCTATTTGTGAATGCGTAGGTTCAAGATCTTTTAGATTTTTGATATCTACATTTAGTTTTTCTAATTCTTGATAAGTTGAGGTATCTTCAATAACATTCAAAAGTGTTTGAAGGCCAAATGGTTTTTGAAGTAATTCTACAATCTGTTTCAAAGTTTTAATCGATTCTTTTAAAGTATCTTCAACATATGCTGAAGCAAATAATATTCTTTGCTTGGGGTTTTTTGCTAAAATCTCAGATGCTACTTGCATCCCGTTTTTTCCTGAGAGTTGGTAATCTAGAATTACTATATCATATGATGAACCATTTTCAATGCTGAAATCTGAAAAATATGTCTTTAATCCTGATTCTCCATCCATTTCTAATGTGACATTGTGATCGTTTGATTCAAGAAAAATCTTGTATTCTTCAAGCAAATCTACTTCATCTTCCACAATTAAAATTTTCATATTTTTTTCATCCTAATATTGTATTTTAATCTATGTTGAAATTACCGGGTTTTCATTACTTGTTACTTTAGTAACTGCATTCATGATATCTTTTATTTTAAACGGTTTAAAAATTACCGCATTTGCATTTGACTCTTTTAATTTTCTATCTGTTTCTTGCGTTAAATCTGCAGTAACCATGATAATTTTTGCATCCTCAAATTTTTTTCTCAAATTTGTTAAAAGATAAAATCCATCATATTCTGGCATCCAAATATCTGAAAAAATCACATCTGGCTTTTTTTCCTCAAATAATTTAATCCCGTCTAAACCATTATACGCTTTTCCTAAAACATCAATATTTTGTAACATTAGAAACTCTGAAAATACTTCAACAGTATCATAATCGTCATCTACTATAATGGCGGATGTCATAAATTTTTTAAATTATAATACATCAAAAGGAATTGTTCAAAAATTCTGAACAAACAAAATTGTCTGTTTATCTCAAACAACCAGTAATTCAAGTCATTACTTTTTGATAGATAGTGTTGTTAGAGATTTCAAGTCATTCCCAATTCAGAATTGGTGTATGTATATCAATGATTATTCTGTTATTAGGCGTAGTATCTATTTACACAATCAAAACAATGGATGAAATAAATCAAAATTTTAATTATAATTTAGAATATGGACAAAAAATATCTAATTTGGATAATATTAAAATGAAATACGAAAGACAAATGTCCATATTTGAAAGTTTAAAATCTGAAGAACATTTTTCTGGGATTGGTACTTTTTGGATATATAATACAGAAATAAAAAATGAAATATATGATTTTAAAACACACATAGTTGATAATCCTCAAATTACTGGGATTCTTTCTGAAAAAGAATTATCAGAACTTAAAAACAACATTGACTCATATTACAATTTACATCTAAATTATGAGAACAGTGCATCTGATGCATTTACATATTTCTATGATGATAGGTATGGTGAATTTTTACTTGAATATGAAAATTTAAAATATTTGCAGTTTGAATTGTTTGAAAAAATTGATGACGTTGAGAAAACATTACAAATAATTCCAACTTCTTCAAAGTTATCTATAGATTATGTGATAACCAACTTTCAAATTTTACAATGGGTGATGATTATTTTAGTTGGGGTTGTTACTACCATGCTTGTCTTCTTTCTTAATAAAACAAACACCAATCTTAAATTAGAAATTAAATCTCAAACAAAAAATCTTGAAAAACTAAATGAAAAATTAAAAAGAGTGGATAAACAAAGAGAAGAATTCATATCAATTGCCTCTCATGAGCTAAAAGGTCCAATTCAACCTATTTTTGGATTTGTGGAACTAGCAAAAACTGGAATAATATCTAAACAGGAAGCACTTGATGGAATTTCAAACATCGCTCTGAATTTAGAAAATATCGCAAATAATGTACTGGATCTTACTAAAATCGAAAATGATGAATTAGAATTACATCTGGATAAAAACAGCATTAATGATTTAATTTCTGAAGTTGTAGACTCTGAACGTTTTAATCCTGATAGAAAAGTTCCAATCAAAACAAGATTTGATGTGGATATTATTGCAAATTCAGACAAAACTCGGCTTAAACAAGTATTTAGGAATATTTTAGATAATTGTATTAAATTTACAGAATCTGGAGATATTTCAATTCAAACTAATTTGCTTAAAGACAAAAAAACATTAAAAATTTTTATCACTGATAGTGGGCCTGAAATACCAAAAGACGTTTTGCCAAAAATATTCAAAAAATTTGTTACAAAAGGAAATTACAAAATTTCTGGATTTGGGCTTGGTTTGTATATTTCCAAGAAAATAATTTTTGCGCATGGAGGGAAGATTTCTGCCTATAACAAAAATGGACATCCTGTTTTTGAAATTTCTTTACCTGTGGTTTCATTTGATCTTGTATGGAGCAATTCTGAATCTTCGAATATTGAAAAAACAATTAAAAACAATTAAAAAACATATTATCTTTAATTTTTTAAATCAATTCCAGAATTTTTGAGAGTTTAAATGGTTTCTGAAGGAATGAAATTTTATCTTTTAATTTTGAAAAATTTCTCTCAGTTGCCAATGCATATGCTGAAGCAAGAATAATTTTTTGATCTGGATTTAATGATAAAATATCCCCTGCCACTTCAGCTCCGTTTCTCTGAGGCATTGAATGATCCAAAATTAAAACATCAAATTTCTTATCTTTTGAATTTTCATTTATGCTTTTAGTATATTTTTGAATACATTCGTCTCCATCTTTTGCTATTTCTACTTTGTAATTTTCACTTTCAAGAATTTTAGCATATTGCATTGCTGTGAATTTATTATCTTCAGCAACTAGAATTCGTTTTGTCATATTTTTTAATTTTGTTAATAGTTAATCATGTATTGTCTGTTCAGTTCAAACAAGAAAACTCAATTTTTGATTCAAAACAGTTCGTTCAATTAACACACATTATACCATATTATCAAATTATCCTTGAATAATTCAATGAGATTTAGTAATTCTGATAATTTTGATGGTTTTGAGTATGATTCTAGAGAAGAAGCACAATTATTGGAAAAATTTAATGATTATGCAAATCTAGAAAAAAAGATTTCAAAAAAGGCATTCCTTGAAGTTTCTGATGAATCAAAACCCGGAAAATTTGGAAAAAAATTCATTATTTCTGCCATGATACAAGGTGCAATTGTTACTGGATTGACTATTGCTTTATTCTTAAATCAAATCTTTGTTTTTAATGGCGATACTCAGAATATGTTTAATTTTGCATTTACTGATGATCTGGGGATTTTCTTTTTTGGATTTGTTCTACAAATTGGTTTAACTGCAGGATTAGCAATTATTGGATTATTTTATAATCATATTGAAACAAATCTTAACAGCGAATTTACTAAATTTAATACTCTGTTATCTTGGATTCATCTAGTTGGAACCAATGTATTTGGCAGTATCATTACAATATCTCTGATTTTTGCAGGAATAGCAACTAGTCCTCTTTATCAAACTGAATTAAGTTATTTGATATCTTCAATACCATTAGTAGTCTATACTTCTACAATTAGTTTGGCAATTGTTTTAGGTGTTGGAGTTATTGGAACATCTTTCTTGTTTCTTAGAAAAAATATTAATGACTAAGATAACGCACATATGGGTAGAATATTTATCCAAATCTCAAATGGATTTGCATTGTTAATGTCATGAATTGATGTAAACGAATCCTCGTTGCAATTAATTTCTTGAATATTTGCCTGTTCCCCTAGATCATCTGAAAACATCATTGCAAGATCTGTTGTCCATGATGGAACTTGTGCTGTTTTAGGTTGTGATTTCTTCTTCTCATTATAATCTTCAAGCAAAATCTGGGCAATTCCGTTACCATCAAATTCCCCCGTTACACCAATATTTTGCAATAGTCCTGAAATCATATCTGTGTCAAAATCTTCACGTTGAGGAATGTTGGAAATTCCATTAATTACTTCTAAAAGTAATTCATCACTTACAGAATCCTTATCTGAAATTATATTTTCGATTATTGGTGTTAATGCAGAGTTATCATAATTATAAGATACAGAAGATACTGAATTTGAAAGTGGATTAGTCACAAAAATCGTATTTGAAAAAGGCGATGTGACAATTGATTGTGGGGAATTTAAAATTGTGATTGTTTGGAATTGTCTTGAATGTCCATCTAGCAGATATAGCTCATTTGATTGTTCATTAACAATAATTGTAATTCCATTATTTTGGTTGGTTGTCATTTGACCTACTCCTGGAAGTACTGGAATTTCATATATGATTTGTCCATTTTTAATATCCATTACTGAAACAGTATTTGAATCCCAACTTGAAGCATAAAGAATTTCATTTTTTTCATTTATAGATAATCCCCAAGGTTTCATCCCTGGATTTATTGTATTGACTATGTTGTCTGTATTACTATCAATTACATGTATTATTTCAGAAGTTCCAGCTGCAATGTATATTTTATTTGTACTTTGGTTTATTTTAACATCCCAAGGACTTGAATTGATTGGTATTGTTTTAATTACTTCAAAATTTTCTGTATTTATTACAATTATTTCATTTTTTATCAAGTCTGAAACATATAACTTCCCATTATTTTTGTTGATATCTAATTCCCATAATGATTCTCCTATTTTGATTGAACTAATTTCTTCTCCATTAATCCCATTAATCACTGTGAGAATCCCTGATATTTTATCTGAAACAAATATTTGATGTTGATTCTCATTTACAACAATTTTTGTTGGATGTGAATTTCCTTGATTAATGATTATGGTATCTTTAATTATCATATTGCTTGCATCAATTACTGATATTGTACCTGATTCATAATTTGGAACATACAAGTTATCTAAAATTGGATCAAAACCTATATCGCGCGGAAAATCTCCTACTATGACTGAATCTTGAATGGCATATGCATTTGTATTGATAAATATGCTAGTCCCTAGAACAATTGACATAATTATGAATAATCCATTTAGTTTGATATTCATGCATAATATACGTTAATTTAGTCTATAGTACATACGGAATTATCTTTAAAAATCAACTTCCGTTTTGGTAGGTGCGGTTTAATCTAGGTTCCTTTAAAATCATTGATAATTCCTCCTTTTGTAGATTAATTTACAAAATTTTCTGAATTATTTCATTTTGATCTAAGTACTTTGTTCAACACTAAACCTACATTGCCTTTATCAAATGGTTTTATTATGTAATCTCTTGCTCCTGATTTCATAGCATCCTGAACAATATGTTTTTGTTCCACTGATGTGACCATGATTACTCTGGCCATTGGATTTACTTTCATAATTCCTTTTAATGCTTGAATTCCATCAGCTTTTGGCATATTTACATCCATAGTGACTAGATCTGGTTTATGCTGTATGAATTGCCTTACAGCTTCAACACCATCAGGAGCTTCTACAATGTCCGTTGCAAGTCCATTTGATTTCAAAATGTCTTTGAGAACCGTTCTCATAAACGATGCATCATCAGCAATTAACACTTTGACCCCGTTTCCCATTTATAATATCTCCATGTTTGCAATAAGTATAATTTGATTTTTGTCCATTATAGTTATCATATATTATGTTCTTACTTGTACTAATATCTGAGAGTTTGTTTATGATGTACAAACAAGAAAAAACAAAATAATTTCGTTAAACAAATATGATGAAATTTTAATATCTATGATGATCTCTTTTTGTATATCCTTTCTTTCGGATATAATGTCTCAAAGAAATAATTTCCTTTTGTTCCTATCATTGATTCATCTTGACCAAGAACTAAAACCCCGTCTTTTTTTAGTGATTCATAAAATTTCTGATATATTGATTCGTGTGATTCTTTTTCATAATAAATTAAAACATTTCTACAAAAAATTATGTCAAATAATTTTTCAGAAGATTTCATCATATCAATATTTTCAAATTTTATTTTATTTCTAATTTCTGATGTAACTTGATAATTCCCATGATTGTCCTCTACAAAATAATTCTTTAATCTTTCAGTATTTACATTTACTAAATTATCTTTTCTGTAAATTCCATTTTTTGCTCGTGAAATTGCATCTGAATTGATATCATTAGCGTAAACCAAATAATCTTTCTTTTTATCCTCCAACAAATCATTTAATGAAATTGATATGCTGTGTGGCTCTTCTCCAGAAGCACTACCGCAACTCCATGCATAAACGGAAGATCCGGTGGATTTTGTGATTAATTTTGGAATAATTTCATCCTCTAATCTTTTCCAAACTTGTGGATCTCTGAAAAATTTTGTTACATTTATTGAAAATGCTGCATAAAGTAATTCAGCTTCTTCCCAACTATTAGATATCACTTTTGCATATTCTTCTCCATTTAAAATTCCGACAATTTTCATTCTATAGTTTATTCGTCGTTCTAAGAATGATGGTTTAAACTCATCAATACTTTTTCCAGTTTTTTTCTTCACTTCTAACTTTATTTTGTCTAATTGTTCAATTATTTTTAGATCTAAAGAATTTTTGTTTTTTTCTATTCTAAATTGTGACCAATCAATTTTGTTAGATGTGGTCTCCATTGAATTATTTTCTGCCATTATTTGTTTCTCTTGAGGTATTTTCTATGAGTGCATTGATTTCAGAATTTTCTTCAGATCTTTTCTCATCCGAATTTGTATCTTCTATCAATTGATCAATTAATGCATTTTCTCCTCCTAACAAATTTGTATTAGTAGAATTTTCATATTCATTTTCTTCAAATTTTTGTTCATTAGGAATAATTATTTTTTTTGCATGTTCTGGATGTTGAATTATGATCATATGTATTTCTGTTTTAGTCTCTTTTCCACATAAACTAACATCTGTTAT
>JBHHVV010000020.1:0-23750 GCA_046754445.1 Candidatus Nitrosopumilus sp. | reverse complement strand
ATACATTATAAAGGATACTCAACTTTTTAGAATTCATGTCAGTAAAAAATATCACAGTTTTAGGCTCCGGAGTAATGGGACATGGAATAGCCCAAGTTTCAGCAACTGCAGGATATAATGTAGTACTTAGAGATATCAAACAAGAGTTTTTGGATAAAGCCATGGAGAAGATAAAATGGAGTTTGGATAAACTAGTTTCCAAAGAAAAGATTTCAAAAGAAGAGGGCGATGCGATTTACGGAAGAATTACACCAGTGGTAGATTTAACAAATGCAGTAAAGGATGCAGACCTTGTAATTGAAGTAGTTCCAGAAATTATGGATTTAAAGAAACAAGTGTATGCAGAATTAGATAAAGTTGCAGCATCAAAAGTAATCTTTGCATCAAACACAAGTACACTTCCTATTACTGAGATTGCAAACACAACATCACGTCCTGAAAAATTTATTGGCATTCACTTTTTTAACCCTCCACAACTAATGAAACTAGTAGAAGTAATCCCAGGTGAAAAAACATCGCAAGAAATTACTGATTTGACAAAAGAATATGTAAAATCAGTTAACAAGCAAGCAGTTCTATGTAGAAAAGATGTTCCAGGATTTATTATCAATAGATTATTCATTCCAATGGTTCATGAAGCATGTTTTGTTAAAGATAGAACAGGTTCCACATTAGAAGAGATTGATTCTGCAGTAAAATTCAAAATGGGATTTCCAATGGGGATTTTTGAGTTAGCAGATTTTACAGGAATGGACGTAATTCACAAAGCTACAGTTGAGATGCACTTGAGGGATAAAAAAGTGATCAACCCACATCCACTAGTTGAAAAAATGTTTGATGAGAAAAAACTTGGACAAAAATCGGGAGAAGGATATTACAAATATTCAGATGACAAATATGAAAGAGTTGCACTATCAGAAGAATTAGCTCAAAAATGCAATCCAATTCAACTTGTTGCAAATATTCTAAACAATGCAGCGTGGCTTGTTACAAATGGTGCAAGTGATATTGAAGAGATTGAAAAAGCTGCACAGTTAGGATTAGGTTTGAAAAAACCATTGTTTGAAACTGCAAAAGAAATAGGAATTAAAAATATTGTAGAGGAATTAAACAAACTTGCTGCAGAACATGGAGAGTTTTACAAACCAGACCCATTACTAGTGTCTATGCAGTAATTAATTCTAAAATCTTCTTTACGGCTTCTTGTGCAGTATCAACTCCAATAATTTTTACATTTTCTCTATGATCAATAAATCCATCAATAAATGGATCAACAGAACTGTCAAGGTTTCTAATTGCAACAATGGGTTTTTTGTACATGTATCCAGCAGTTGTTTCAGATAAAGTTCCAGAACCACCTCCCACAATTATTATGCCATCAGCAGTTAATGCATTAAGAAAATCACGAGCCAACCCCATTCCAGTAGGAACAACAATGTCACAAAATTCATTGGCCTCAGAAGCATCATTTTGAGGAATAATTCCAACAGTCAAACCATGTGCGTCTTTTGCGCCATGAGCAGCTGCAGTCATCACTCCACCCAATCCGCCCGTAATCAGTACAGAATCAGATTTAGCAATCTCAGTTCCAACATCATATGCTACTGCTTCATGTTTAGAGGTACAACCTTTGGTATTATGACCAATAACTAAGATCTGTCGCTTCTTTGACATAGTCAAAGTAAAGAAAATGGTTTGAAATGTCTTTCTAAGAGTAAAGGATATTAGGAAATAATGCAAATACAAAATATGGAAAGACGTTCAATGCCTGTATGTTTTACTGAAAAACAATACAAAATGATCGAAGAATACGCCAAGAGAAATGGCATGCTCAATGCAAGTCAGGCTCTTGAGAAAATCCTAAGCGAATAAACGCTTTTTTGTTATTTTTATTTTGTTTACATTTATAGAATAAGTTGTATTTAGGTAGAATCATGGGGTTGTTTAGTAAAAAGCCAACATACTGTGCAATTTGCAACAAAGAACTGACCCACAAACATAAACCAAAGAGAGAATGGAACATCAAAGGAAAACTATGTGGAGATTGTCATTTTGACAAATCAAAAGAATACTATGAAGGTAAAGTAAGACAACCATGTGTTGAGTGTGGACAGACTCAAAAAATTACTGATTTGTGGGAGCCCCGATGGCAGTGGGATATGGAAGGTTTGTTGTGCAAAAAATGTTTTGATAAAAAAGAACAAAGCCATAGTAATAAGAAAAATTTTTGTTCGCTTTGTGGTGGCAAGATGAAATTGATAAGATACAATCCTAAAGGACATTGGAAAATTGAAGGTCAGTTATGTAGAAGATGTTGGGACGAAAAGAAAGCAGAGTTTGGATAAAAGTGGGATTTTTCAAGAAAATAAAATGTGATGTTTGTGATAAAAAATTTTCAAAAGAAGAAGAATTGATGAATCACAAACAAATAGTTCACGGAAAAGATTTGCAATATGATTGTAAAGAGTGTAACAAATATTTTTCAAACATGGAAGATATGAGAACCCATTTACAAAGAGAACATAGTTACAAAAAAGACAGATAGATCAGATTGCTTTTACCGTTTTAACTACAGGAGGCCTAACTTTAGTAAAGACTCTAAATCCACAAATACATTTGATTTCAGGTAATCTAGATAGTTCAGTATTAGAAACAGTGGTTCCACATCGCAGACATGAATAATTTACATCAAATGTCTCAACAGGGGTTTCTTCTACATCATCAAAGTTTTCTTCAGCCATGTTAATCATCAAAATTTCTATAATTTAAGGATACCAGATCAGGTTAAAGATAATTCGATGTACACGTCATCAGGAATTTTTAGTCTCATTAGTTGTCGGATTGCTTTATCATCTGCGTTAATATTGATAATTCTTCTATGCATTTTCATCTCCCATTTTTCATAAGTTTCAGTTCCACTTCCACAGGGGGATTTTCTTGTTGCAACATGTAGTCTTTTTACAGGAAGTGGAGTTGGACCTTTTACCTTTACACCTGTTTTTTTACCGATTCCCATGATTTCCCCACAAACACCATCTAATTTTGGCAGACTGGTTGATGTGAGTTTAACACGGGCGGTTTGCGTCATAAAAAATCCGCCTATGGTTTATACTCTTCTGTAATTTCCTTAACAATTCCTGCTGCGATAGTTGCACCCATATCTCTGAGTGCAAATCTACCCATTTCAGGGAAATCTTGGAAGGTTTCAATACAAGTTGGTCTCACCGGTCTAATTTTTACAATTGCAGAGTCACCAACTTTAAGGAATTTTGGATTTTCTTCCTCAACGGCACCAGTTGCTGGGTTGATCTTTTGGAGGAACTCAGTAACAGTTGCTGCGACTTGTGCGGTGTGTGCGTGCATTACCGGAGTATATCCAGGAGCAATTGCTGTTGGATGGTGAATAACTATAATTTGTGCTTTGAATTCTTTTGCAACATTTGGTGGTGCGTCTGGAGTACCAAGAACATCTCCTCTCTTGATATCTTTCTTTTCTACACCTCTTAGGTTAAAACCAATGTTATCACCTGCTTCTGCAGATGGCATTTCAGTATGGTGAGTTTCAATAGATTTGATTTCACCAGGAGCACCTGAAGGCATAACAATAATTTTATCACCTGCTTTCATTACTCCTGTTTCAACTCTACCTACTGGTACAGTTCCTACACCTGTAATTGTGTAAACGTCTTGAATAGGAACACGTAGTGGTTTTCCTGTTGGTTTTTCTGCTACTGTAAAGTCATCAAATGCTTCAAGTAGTGTTTTACCAGAGTACCATGGCATATTCTCAGATTTTTTAACCAAGTTATCACCTTTCCATCCAGAAACTGGAATGAATGGTACGTTTTCAAGTTTATAGCCAACAGATTTGACTAATTTCTCACCTTTTTCTTTGGCTGCTTTGAATGCATCCTCAGAATAGTTACTGTCATCCATTTTGTTGATTGCAACAATTAGTTGACTAACACCAAGGGTCTTTAACAAGAATGCATGTTCTCTTGCTTGACCACCTGCAGCAATTGCAGTGTCGGTTTCACCTTCTTTTGCTGAAAGTACTAAGATTGCGGCGTCTGCTTCAGAAGCACCAGTAATCATGTTTTTAATAAAGTCCCTGTGACCAGGAGCGTCAATCAAAGTAAAGAAATACTTTGGAGACTCAAATTTTTGGAAAGCTAGATCGATTGTGATACCTCTCTCTCTTTCATCTTTAATGTTATCCATAACCCATGCATACTTGAAAGTATCACCTTTTCCGGTCTTTTCGGATTCAGATGCATGTGCTGCTATAGTTCTTTCATCTACAACTCCAAGATCCATCAAAAAATGACCCATAGTAGTTGATTTTCCATTATCAATATGTCCTGTAACAATCAGGTTCAAGTGTGGTTTATCTGCCATATGAAATGCCTAACTGAGGGCATTTATTACTGTTATGAATTTTTGAAGAAAAATTAAATTTTTTTCAATTTATTTCAGATCTGAATACTTTGCTAAAAGCACATAAATCAAAGGTGTAAAAATGTGAATTATGAAAATTACAGTTTCAGTTATCAAAGCTGACGTCGGTGGCGTTGGCGGTCATACAAAACCTAGTGACGGACTATTGGAAGCAATTAGAAATACCGTCAAAAATTCAGCGGATTTACTAATTGATTATTACATCGGATATTGTGGTGATGACACACACATTGTTATGTCACACACTCACGGTGTAGATAATCAACAAATTCACAAGTTAGCATGGGATGCATTCATGGCAGGTACTCAAGTTGCAAAAGATGAAGGGCTATATGGTGCAGGACAGGATTTGTTAAAAGATTCTTTTTCAGGAAATGTAAAAGGAATGGGTCCCGGAGTAGCAGAAATGGAATTTGAAGAAAGACCAAATGAGGCATTTACGGTTTTTGCAGCAGATAAAACAGAACCAGGCGCATTCAACTATCCAATTTACAGAATGTTTGTAGATGCATTAAGTAATACAGGATTAATTGTAAACAAGAATCTTGCAGAAGGTGTTAAAATCAACATAATGGATGTTGAAAAAGCACAAATTGCAGAATTAGAACTATGGCAAGACAAACCAACTATTGAAGCTGCTTTAATGTATCCTGGAAGATTTGTTGTGGATTCAGTTACGACTAAAGATGGAGAACCAATACTTGCAGCATCAACAGACAGATTACACAATATTGCAGGAACATATGTTGGAAAAGATGATCCAATTTGTCTAGTTAGAACACAAAAAAGATTCCCAGCAACAGAAGAAGTCGGAAGTGTATTTAACAATCCACATTTTGTTGCAGGTAATACAAGAGGTAGTCACAACATGCCGCTAATGCCTGTAAAACTAAATTCTGCAGCAACAATCAACTTTTGTATTCCAATAGTAGAAGCATTAGTCTTTAGTATGCATAATGGAAGGTTCACAGGCCCATTTGATGGATTCTCAACACCAGATTGGGATCTAATTAGAGAAAGAGCAACAGAAAAAGCAATGGCAATCAGAAGTCAAGGATTCATTCATCCTGCAACACTAGTTCCATCAGAATTAGAATATGCTGAAGGGTACAGAGCTAGAATGGATGTTCTTGAAAGTAAAATGAAACCAATGGAAGGAACCACATCCAGTGGCGTAAAGAAAGAGAATTACGAAGATCCAGATTAGTGATTTTGCAGCTTGCAAATCATAGGAAATAGTTAAATCAAAAAAGACCCTACCAAAATTATCTTATGAATGCTTTTCAAAAACTCTTTGATTGGAAGACATACATTTTCACAGCAGTGGCAGTAATTTCATTTTCAAGTTTTGTGGCAGTTCTCTTTGGACAAACTATACCTGGAATCATTATAGCATTTTTCAAAATTGCTGGAGAATATGTAATTTTAGGAGCAGTTTTTGTGTTTGCACTTGCTTGGTTTCTAAAGGCAAAACCCCATAATCGTCCAAAACAATATTCAGTGGTAATCTTTGACATATTTGGAAAAAAGAGTCAGATAGATGGAATTAGAACAGAATTCAAAACACACGACGTAGCTTGGAGTTTTATGAAACAATACAAAAAGGCATATCCATTATACAATTTTGCTCTAGTTTCAGATCTTCCAAAATCAGACAAACCCACAATTTTTAGATACATCTAAAACACAATATACCTCAGGAAGATTTCTTTAAAGCTACACTGATAGAGTTTTCAATTTGGGAAAAGTGGAAAGAAAAAACTATCAAGAAGTATAGAAAATTTAAAACATGTTAAAAAATCATTGAAGAAATGAATTAGATAGTCCAATAATTTCATTTAAAGGAAAAAAATGGAGTGTTTTGGAAATTAGCAGGGATCAAAGAGCACATGGAAAAGGAATGCATGTTAAAATAAGATTAGAAAAACAAACTATGAAAAATTAAAAAAATTCAAACTTTTATTCAAGATTACTAGAGAATTAGAATGGAATTTTCAATTCTTGCTGAATCTTTTTACAAAATGGAATCAACTAGAAAAAGATTAGAGCTAACACAGTTTCTTGTAGAATTGTTTGAGAAAACACCACATGATGTGATTTCAAAAATAACCTATTTGTTACAAGGAAAATTAAGGCCAGATTTTGAAGGAATAGAATTAGGGGTAGCAGAAAAACTTGCAATTAGAGCAGTTTCCAAGTCATCAGGAATTCCAATAAAGAAAATTGAAGAGGAATATAGAAAAAAAGGAGATTTAGGACAAGCCGCATCAGTAATACTAGAACAAAAAACACAAACAACATTTCTTGTAGAAGATATTACGATTGAGAGAGTTTATGAAACATTATTCAAAATTGCAAAGTTGGAAGGTTCTCGCTCACAAGATATGAAAATAAAATATATTTCCAGTTTACTAAATGACGCAAATCCATTAGAAGCAAGTTACATTTTAAAGATATTGCTTGGAACATTGAGATTGGGAATTGCAGAAAACACAGTAATGGATGCATTGGCAATCACATTTACTGAAACAAAAGAAAATAGAAAAAATTTGGAGCATGCATATAATGTCTCTAGTGATTTAGGGAAAGTTGCAGAAACAATTGCTACTAAAGGTTTGGAGGGAATAAAAAAATTTGAGATTATTTTGTTTAACCCAATCAGACCAATGCTTGCTGACAGAGTAAAAAGTGAAGCAGAAGCTATAGAAAAAATGGGCAAAGAGTTTGCTGCAGAATACAAACTAGATGGAGAAAGAGTGCAAATTCACATAGAAGATGAGAAAGTAGTTTTGTTTTCAAGAAGTTTAGAAAATATTTCTAGTTATTATCCAGACATTATAGAAAAAATCCCAAAATTAATTCAAGCTGATAATGTCATATTAGAAGCAGAAGCAGTTGCAGTTAATGAAGACACGGGGGAATTTTTGCCGTTTCAAGAATTAATGCACCGACGAAGAAAATACAAGGTGGAAAAAGCAGTTACCCAATACCCAATTACTGTGAATTTGTTTGATATGTTGTATTGTAATGGTAAAAGTTGTTTAGAGTTAAGCTACAAAGATAGGCGAGAGAAACTAGAGAAGGTTGTAAATGAAGATGAATTTGTAAAATACATACCCATGTCCATTGTAAAAAATGAAAATGAAATCGAAGATTTTTTTGAAAATAGTATTAATTCAGGTAGCGAGGGATTGATGCTAAAAATGCTAGATAAGCCATATCAAGCGGGTTCGAGAGGAAGTTTCTGGTTAAAACTAAAAAGAGAATATCAGAATGAATTAGGAGATAGTTTAGATCTTGTTGTGATAGGAGGATTTTTTGGGAAAGGGAGAAGAACTGGAAGTTATGGAACTCTTCTGTTAGCAACATATGACGAAGATGAAGATACGTTTCCTAGTATTTGTAAAGTAGGAACTGGATTTTCAGATGAATCTCTGGATCAATTGTATCAAATTTTACACCCCAAAGTAACGATAAAGAAAAATCCCCGCATCATAAGTGAAATGGAGGCGGATGTGTGGTTTGAACCAGAATTAGTAATTGAAGTAGTAGCATCAGAAATAACACTCAGTCCAATTCACAAAGCAGCAAAAGATGCAATTAGAAAAGATGCAGGTCTTGCATTAAGATTTCCAAAATTTACTGGAAAAATAAGGGTAGAAAAAGCAGTAGAAGATGCATCAACTAATGAAGAAGTGATTACTTTGTACAAGGGACAAAAAAAAGTAGCACATGATAAAAATTTGATATGATTATGCTCAAAAAACATCAATTTTCATAGAGGATTTAAATTACCTGTAGATTTTTCACATTCTGTATGTATAGCGGAGAGCTTGAAGTTCAAGCAAAAAGAAAGGCTATAGCAGTTTTGCAAGACGAAATCAATAGAATTCTAAATGCAGCCAGAGAATTAGCAACGCTTCCTGAACTCATGATGAAAAAAGAGAAGACAGGAATCAAAAATGCACTAGAACAAATCTCTACAATTGAAGAAGAAGTTGAAAGTCTAAGAAGAAAAATTACGAGAGAAGTGGCAGATGTAGGAGGTTTGATTATGAATAGGGAAAATCTTCTAAATACGGCATACACAATGGATGAAATTGCAGGATACATTACAGGAATTTCATTCAAACTATCAAACGTAAAACCAACAACCCTCAAAAGTGCAAAACTTGATCAAGACATCACAAAATTGATTGAACTAGTTGTGGATGAAGTTTACAAACTAAATGAAATCATTCGAAGCCTAAACACAAACACTGCAAATGCAATTGAATTAGCTCAAGAAACACAAACTATAGAGAGAGAAATCGACATTAAATACAGACAGGCAACAATCAAACTTCTAACTGAAGTTACAAATACAAAAGAATTGATGTTGATTAAAGATGTAATTGAAGGAATAGAGGAAATGGCAGATAAATGCCAAAGAGTTTCAGATTCTTTCATATTGTTAGCATTGAGCCTATAACCAATTCATTCAAAATTTTTACTTTATTTTTCACATGCCATAGAGATTCAAGTAGAGAATTCATATACACTTGAAACACAATAAAATTATTGAAAAGTGAATTAATTGAAAACAGGATTATTGTTTGGGATATTGAGAATTCACGTAAACTTTTCAGTAAAGGATATTATGGAAAACCAATAGGAATTCCAAAACCAAAAATTGAAGAAATAGACGCTCCTTTGATTTTAGATTTAATTGAAGGGTTGTATCTTTTAGAAAAGAAAAAGATCACCATAACAAAATCTAAACAAAAAATTACAATAAAAAATCTAATTGATATTTGCAAAAAAGAAGTTCATGAATTTGATAAAAAATATTTAGTATACAAAAATTTCAGAGACAAAGGATACATTATCAATCCAGGAATAAAATTTGGATGTGATTTTGCAGTATATGAAAAAGGGCCAGGAATTGATCATGCACCATTTTTGATTCAAGTATACACTAGAAGTGAGTCAATTACTTCAACAGGAATTGTTCTAGCTGGAAGACTTGCAACCACAGTAAGAAAACAATTCATTTTAGCAATTCCAAAAGGAAAAGATAAAGTGGATTTTCTTGCTTTAGATTGGTGGAAAGCTTAGACTGCTTTGATATGACCTGCTATTCTATCATAAATTTCAAAAAGTTCTTTTGTAATCCCAAATGATAAATGATTATTCCATTTATTTCTAATTCGTATTGCACCTTCTGTTGGTTCAACATAGATTGTAGCATCTTTTACTGATTGATTTGCAATCATTTCATTTAGTTCAGTATCTTCATTTAATCTAGAAGCCAAACTGCCAGACCCATTCCATTCAACTTTTTCAACAGTCTTTGCTGCAAAATGGCCTCTGGTGGAAAGAACTGTTTTTGCCACATAATTGCCAACTGCAGTTCCAACATCTTTTTTTACAATAAAGTGTGCTTGAAATCGGTCTAACGCTCCCCAAGGAATAGGATTTGGATCTTGCATCTTTATCCCTTTTGAATTATTTGAATTGTGTCAATGTTTGAGTTTTTGACATCAAGACATCCTCTGTTAGTTATCATTCTAGCTGTATGAGCAAAATATCTACTATAGTAATCACCTTTTTCAACATCATCGGTTCCAATTTCTTTAGATTCTGAATCTATACCTATTTCTTTTAGCATATCACAGAATTTTTCAGGCCATGTTTGATACACAAATGTATCTGATTCTGTATCATGCATTAAAATTCATAAATCATACCCACAAATAAAGATATCAAGAAAAATAACTTTGAGAACAATCGAATTAAATATCACAAAAGTTTTGATTCTTTATCGATGTTAAAATTTCAAAATAAAATTGCTCTAATAACAGGAAGTGGAACCGGAATTGGTAAGGCCATTGCCACAAAATTCATTGAAGAAGGGGCAAGTGTAATTATTCTTGGAAGAAGGAAAGAGCCCTTAGAAGAAGCTTCAAAAGAACTTGAAAGAAAGATCCCTCAAGATACAAATGCAACAGTGAGGATTTTTGCAGGAGTCGATGTGGCGGATGAAAATGCAATGAACAGTATGTTTGACACTCTAAAAAATGAAAATACCACAATAGACTATATAATTAACAACGCAGGAGTTTCAGGTCCTGTAACATGTTTTGCAAATGCATCCATGGATGAATTTAAAAGTACAATTGGAATTCATTTAACAGGAACGTTTTGGGGATCAGTTCAGGCTCTAAAAGTAATGAAAAAAGGTGGAAAAATAATTACAATATCTACATTCTTTACTGAAGAAAGACCATTAGAACAAAGACCATATAGATTTAGAAGCCCATATACTGCATCACAAGGTGCAAAGAATCGATTAGCTGAAGCAATGTCATGGGAATTAACTGACAAAGGAATAATATCAATTGCAACAAATCCAGGACCAGTTCACTCGGATAGAATTTACAAGACAGTATATCCAAAAGCTGCTGCTGAATTTATGAGAGTTAGCGGATTTGAAGAACTAAGTCCAGTTGAAGTTGAAGAAGCAAAAGATGATTTGTTAGAATGCATACTGGAAAACGGAATAGATAAGGAAGGAATTGCAAAAACAGCAGAGAAATTAGCAAATGGGAAAGATGTTGGAAAACTAACTGATACATTTACAAGATTATTAGAACAAATTCAAAAGCTTGCAGGAAAAATTCAAAACAACACATCACATATGATTGCAGATCAAGAATTTCTAAAACAAGAACAAGTTGCAGAATCAGTTCTTAATTTGTGCGATGAAAAAATTGCAGAAATTCTAAATGGAAAAGTAATTCCAGGAGATAGAGTGTTTTATCCAGTAAGGCCACATATTGGAACTACAACGCCAGGAGTTCATCAACCAGACTTTGCAGGAAAAGCAGTTATCTTTACAGTTGACGCAACCGATAAAGTAGATGCTGAAAGAGTTGAATTTTTGGCAAATCATGTTGAGAAAAATGGTGGAAAAGTTGCATGTTTTATCTCACAATCAACTCCAACTGAACTTCAAGAATATATCAGTGGCAAATTCCACTCACATGTGGTAGACATTACAAATCCTGAGGAAGTAGAAAGATGGTTAAATACAGCCAAAACCAACATAGGGGACATTCTAGCAGTTATTCACACTACAGGAAAATTACCAGATGTTGGAAAACTAACTGAATTATCAAGAGCAGGATGGGAAGAACTGACAGCAAAATTCATCTCAACTCCAGCAATTGTAGCACAAAGATCATTAGACCAATTTGTTCCAGGAGGGGCCAAAGACCCACGTCTTTACAAAGATGCAAAAGGTGCCATTATGATTATTGGGCCAGATTTACCAGTTGGAAGAAAAACAACAGGAACACAAAGGGCCCAAGTAGAAGTGTTCAGAGGTGCATTAAGACCATTCACTACAACAGTTAACCAAGAATTAAGTGACGTATTAAAATCAAAAATCAGAATGTTTTCTGTTTTCCCAGGAACAGTGACTGGTGGAGAACCAAGTAATGAAAAAATTGCAGATGCAATTAATTTCCTTGTTTCAGAAGGTGCTACTTCATCCGCTGAAGTTATTTTCTGTGTTGATGAATCAAGATAAGAATGAAAAAATTTTCAGAATTTAGAGTAGGCGATACATTTTATTCTACATGTAGTATTTCAGATAAAGAATTACAAGAATACATGAATTTTTCAAGAGTGAGAAATGCATTTCTTGAAGACAAACAAAAAGGAGAAGAGCAGTTTGTTTCAGGAAGAGCAATTTTGTCAAGAATGGAAGGAGAATTTACTAGACTAAGTCAAATTTATGGAAATCACATGATATTTCTTGGAACAGATGGAGATGTAGAATGGGGAAATAGAAATACACGATTTCTCAAACCATTTTATACAGATCAAGTTTTGAAACTAAAATTCACAGTATCTCAAACAGAAAACATTGATGATGAGTTTGGAAAAATTGCTATTGATTATGAGGGAACAAATCAAGAGGGTGAAACGATTGTTGTCTCAAAGAAGAATATTTACAGAATTAAAAAAGAACCGCCAAGGTAGTTCAGTGTTTAATCTTCAAATTCATCATCAATTCTACGCGATGGTCGTATAGGTATGTAAATAATAGTCATAAACAAAAATTATTTTATTTGTATTTAACAGAGACGTAGAAATTATACTAAAGACTGAAAGAAAACCGGAGAGCAGACATGTCTCCCCAGCCCTTAGATCATAAGACCTAACGAACACTATAGATTACAAAATAGATATAAAAGCACAAGAAAAAATTTGAGGCTATAATCCAAAGAAACCAAAATTACCAGTAAAAGAATCTAGAAAAAGTTTTCCAGCAGCTATTAAAATCACAACAGACACAATAATTTGCAAATATCGTTCTTTAATGTCGATTGATAATCTTGCTCCAACCAATCCCCCTGCAAAAGCGCCAATTGCTAAAAATCCTGCTTGAGTAAAATCAGGATGCCCCAATAGACTATGAGAAACTACTCCCGATAGCGAAGAAAACAACAGGATAAGTTGAGATGTAGGGGCTGCTTTTTTCATACCCATCCCCATTCCAACCACCATTAAAGGAACAAAAATAATTCCACCACCTATTCCAAAGAATGCAGAAATAATTCCTGCAAAAAAGCTTGCACCCACTGCAAAAATTATCATTTGTAGGGACAAAGTTTTTTCTTTACTTTCAATTTTTTTTCTCAAAAAAATGTATGCTGCAGATGCAATCAATACAAAACTAAATAATATTTTAAAAATATCTGGGGTTACATCAGTAGAGATTATTGCACCTAAAACAGTTCCAGGAATAGAAAGCAATCCAAGTTTAATTCCTAAGGAAATTTCAATTCGCTTTTGTCGAGAATATGACATAGTGGATGCAATGGCATTGCTTAGTGCAGCAAAAAGACTATTGCTCGCAGCAGCAGTTGGCGGAAATCCTAGAAACGTCAATACAGGAACTACTATTATTCCACCTCCCAATCCAATCATAGAACCCAATATGCCAGCTGCAAATCCTAAGAGAATTAGCCATAATTGTTCAATCATTGTAAACGTAAATCAAAGAATTATGTTGTATATAATTAGACTACTTTAGAATAATTAATGTCCACAAATAAGATTCCGATGTAGAAGTAATCTCTAAGATCAGTTTCTTGTTATCTAATCCAGATATCTCGGATTTGAGAGTAGTTTTTGATGATTCAACATATTTTTCTTGGGCAGCATCTATCCAAGCAGTTACAGTTTCAAAACCACCTGGCTTCTGCCTTTCCCAACAATCACAAACCAAAGTTTCAATCATTGTTTGAAAAACAGTTTTAACGTCATTTTCATTGGAATTCAAAAAAGGAGAAGAGTCAAGAATTGCTAGTGCCATTGTTGGACCATCAGTTGTACCTCCTAAATTCACATTCCCAATTGCATTTCCGTCAGAATTTACAAGAGCAGTGGTTGTACAATAATCTACTGTTCTTCGAATATGTTCATCATCAAAAAATGTACAATATTGTTTAATTGTATGATCAGTAATTGCCGTAGGAGAAGACATGATGATGCCATGTAGTGAAAGAGTAGATTTGATTTTTTCTACATCATAAAAAGTAAAATCAATTTCATAGGAGGTTGATTGAACTTCGGGTTGTGTAGTTTGTGAAAAAGAGTAAAGGGATACGGATATAGCAATTATAATTACAATCAAAATTGGAATTAAAATAATTTTATTCATGAGAGTCTTTTTAAAAAGATTCCAAGATAAGGCTTTGCAATTTAGATTGATATGATGTCAAGTACAGAGTCTTTTGTAATGTTATTGTTATCAACAAATCCCGCTGTAACTTCAAGAACATAAATTGCTTCATTATCAGGCACAATAGTTTGACATGTAGTAATTTCTAAAGGATTTTTACACGGGGGGACGTTTTTTTCTATGTGAACAACTTGTCCATCTTCATCAAACCAGATCATGTCTAATGAAAATTGCATGTTAAGCATCCAAAGAGAATACAATCCAGATTGTTCAAATACAAAAATCATTCCTTGATCATATGGTAATTGATCTTGAAACATCAAACCACGAACTCGTCTGGGTTCGGTATCTGCAATTTGGACCTGTAATGGGATATCATCAACTTTTATTGTACCTCTTGGGAATTCGACAGATTCTAATTTACTTTCACTAGGAATAGACATCAACCCTACAACGCCAATAATTACAGCCGCAATAAAAATAGGAATCAATACTTGAGAACGCGTAGCCATAAGTTGACGTATTCAACCCTTTTAAAATACGTTAATTTGTATTTGGAAATGAACATTGTTTTTAAGTAAAAATACAAGTAATAGGATGGACTAGAAATTAGGTCACATTACAGAATTCTTAAAATCACTTAAGGATGTCATTGTATTTTTTGTTTCATTTCCAATATCATGAATGGTGGCACCATTGTATTTTTTGTCAAGATACCTTCCTGCCACTATCATCGGACCGCCAATTGCACAAGTTACACCAGTTGGTTCAGGAACCCATAACATCAAAAATCCAATTTTTTGAAGTTTTTTACCAGGTGCAGGGGCTTTTTGAAGCGCACCCAATGAATTTGCAGTATGTTTACCATCAATTTTTGCAATATCAGTATACAAATTGGCTCTGCGTTTGGCAGAATCCGAGAATTTTTGTAATTTTGCTAGTCGTTCCTTTAGAGGATCTACCATACCGATATTCAGTTTAGAAAAAATTAGTTAACATTCAAAGATCAACAAACGTAACATCCAAGTCAAGAAAGAATAACAAAAGTAGAGCGAAGAGACACCCAATTATACTAGATTGGACATAGTTACAAAGAACACATGAAATCTAAAAATTCCAAAAGACTAGATTCTATTAAAGCAGCTCATCAATCAAAAAGAACACGTTCAAGTACAAGAATGGAGGATTATTTAGAAATCATTTCAGAATTAGTAGAATTGAAAGGATATGCAACAACGCTAGATATTTCAAGATACATGAACGTTAGTGCACCAAGTGTCACCAAGATGCTGCAAAGATTAGATGAAGGAGGGTTTTTAGAATATGAAAAATATCATGGAATAAATCTCACAAATAAAGGAAAACAAGTAGCAGAAGGCATAAGGCAGAATCATGGAATTCTTTTAGAGTTTTTTGAAATCTTAGGAGTGGGATATGATACTGCAAATCAAGACACGGAAGGAATAGAACACCATCTAAACCCAAAGACGATAAAACAATTGATAAAATTCATTACATTTCTAAAAGAAAATCCAAAAATTGTTGAAAATTTTAAAAATCTTTGAGAAATAGTTGAATATCATTTTGTGATAATGTAGTATGCAAAAGTTTTTTTGCAATATCAGAACGTTTGGGAATTTTGATTTGTCCTTTTTTGCCAATACGTACAGATGACAAAAATTCATTATTTGCATAAATGTCAGCATGCATCGAGGTAAATTCTCTACTCACAGTTAAAAGTAAAGCAGTCTTAGATTCTGAAAAAGTAAAAGGAAGATCATTTGTTGCCAAAGAAATATTTTCAGAATCTTTGGCAACCACATCTATATGGACTTTAAGAGATTTTTCTATCTCATTAATATTAGAGCCGCCTCTTCCAATAATTGATGGAATGTATTGCTCATCAACTAACACTTTAACTCTATTTTCAGATAGGATTTCAACCTGTGCGTTATGATCATATCTTTTGAAGGTATCCAATATTTTATCTTCAGCAAGTTTTTCAATGCCTATCTTTTCAGCATGTTTTGCTACAGGAACAATTACATTTTCTTCTCCAAAGGTGTAAATTTCATGTTCTAAAACATTATTATCAAAATTTCTAATTTCAATAACAGGTCTAGCAAGATCAGATTCAGTCATTCCAGAAGGCACTTTGACTTTTAATTCTAAATCATATGTTTTTTCGATTATTCCATCATTTACAAAAACAACAGTATCTAAAATATTTGGAATAATTCCTAACTCGATCTTTCCAATAAAACGTTGAATTGCATCTAGTGGAGAATTTGCATGTACTACCCCAACCATGCCAACTCCAGTTAATCGTAAATCTGCAAATGTTCTAAAATCTTCACGTCGTCTTATTTCATCAAATATAGTATAATCAGGACGAACCAATAACAGAATGTCAGCAGTATTATCAAAACTTCCATCTAGTTTACTATATTGAGTAATTCCGGGATCAACTTGTAAATCCCTAGGAGATTCAAATGTTTTAACAATTTTTCCTTTATTATTATAGAAATTTGCTAAACCTGATGCAAGTGTACTTTTTCCAGAACCCGGAGCACCTGAAATTACAATTCCTTCAGCCCTATCAGACAAACGTTTCATTAATTCTTCAGAAATGCCATAATCTTCAAGTGAAAGTTTTATGATGGGATGTACGATTGTTATTTCATAAGATTCAGAAAATGGAGGATATGTGATTGCAATACGATAATCATCATGTTGAATTACAGATGCTCCTGTCTTGGATATTTCAACAATACTAGACTCAGATGTGTTTGCAACATCAAAAATTTGGGAGGAAACCATCTTGAGATAAGATCTTGAAAGAAGTTTATCATCAAGTGGAGTTAACGAAAAAGTGCCTGGTTTTCCTTTTTTTGCCAAAGGAGGTTGATTTTCCTTAAGATGTACACTCATCGTTTCAGCATCAAAAAATTTTAAAAATTCTAATGTTTCATTCTTAATAATTGATTTAAGAAATACAGTATCAATACCTTCTGCCTGTGCAGTAAGATGTTGTACGTTATCAGAGGTATAAAGAGTTGCATCTTCTTGTCTTGCCATATCAGTAATTAATGCATCAATTCTGCCACTTGCCGCAAATTTTATATCTTCTGATGTTGGATGCAAACCTTTGAAAGTAATTTTCAATCCAAAATTTCCAGATAGTTCATGCAGTTTTCGAATTTTCTCCAATCCTACAAATCCTTGTTCTTTTTTAATAGAAGCTTGTGATTGTAATTCGTCTAAAACTGCTTGAGGAATTATGATATGAGAATTTCTAATTGAACCAGTTTCAATTTGGGTAATAAGTTGACCGTTAATAATAACACTAGTATCAGCTACAATTTTTGACAATATTCTAACTATTTGTAGTAGTCTCGTTCCCTTAATTAGTTTCTGTAATTTTTTTTATTGTTTCCAGAACAATATTAAAATCAAAAGGTTTTGAAATGTAAGAGGTAGCACCTTCTTCTAAACATTGACGAATAACTTTTTCATCATCACTTGCAGTGATTAAAATAATTTTTGCATTAGGATCATATGAAATTATTTCTTTTACAACAGCTAGACCATCTTTTTGTGGCATTGCCAAGTCAAGAAGCATTAATTCAGGATGATATTGTTTGTAAAAATCAACTGATTCAGCACCATTAGTTGCCTCAGCAACAATATTGTGTTCACCAATCTGTAAAATATCTTTTAAAACTAAACGAATTGCATCAGAATCATCTGCAATAAGAATATCAGCCATACATTAAGAAATATTTGTACATATAAAAAATCTTCATCAAGATAAAGTAGATTCAAAATTAGATATTTTTTCAGTGATTTTACTCAAATCACGATTAGGCTCATTCATTGAATCTTTCATTTGTGGTAGAGATTCAGATAAAATTTCATAAATGCCTTCAGGTTTTTTTCCATCAATAATTTTTTTCATGATTAAATCCAATCCGACACAAACCTCACCTAATGCCTCTTTACCCATCATAGGAGCCAGTCCTTTAATTTTATGTGTGTGAGTCTGAATTTTTTTTGAATTTTCATAAACTTGTTTATCATTATTGCACGAATTCAAAGTAGAATCAATTTCTGCAAGTTCATCATTGATTTCTTGTGTTGCAATAGCGATGAATTCTTCAGACATTGTATACAACTTTACGTATGTCCATATTTTTATAGTCTTTGCAAGTTGTTTTTCATATGAAGATAGTAAGTAAAGCATATCTTTTGATTATCATACTTATCGCGGCTGCTGTGTTTAATCTATTTCTGTTATATGATGATGAAAAATCAGGAATAACACAATCATATTCAATTATTAGAGCAGGAGATGTCAAAGTTAAAGCTGAGTCTATTTCATCATTAGCTACATCAGTGGCAAATGGTAATGTTGAAGATAAAAATGAACTTCAAAAAGAAATTGAAGAAGTACAAACAACATTAACAATAATTAAAAATGGAGGAACTCTAAGAGAGCAAACTCTTGCACAAGTTCCACCAGTACTCAAAACAGATTATAATAAAGTAATATCATCATGGGAAAATTACAAATCCAAGGCACTACGAGTAGAAGTAACATCAGTGTTTGATCCTGAAGCTACAAATGCTATGAACTACGTATTGCAAAAAAATCAAGATTTAGTTTTGTTAACAGATAATTTATCTAGGGATTTGGAAAGTCTAGATAGAAATTATAATACACATAAACAAATTGCAAAAGATTTAGCAGAATGTGCAAAAATAATAGGACAGCAAAGTTTGTTAATGTCAATCGGAGAAGGCGAAAATGCACAAGAAATTATTAAAGAAAAGAATCTACAATTTGAAATCGGAATTAGAAAATTAACCCAGATTTCAACTGTTGGGTTAGATGTTGAAAGTGTAGGATATACACATGAAGAATTAGCCCCCATGCCAAGAGAAAATTCAGAATCATTAAGAGCAATTGATCCTTTATGGGAAGCAATACAAATGAAAATCAGAATACTGGAGGATAGAGCTCTTTTATCCCCAGAATTTAATTTGGCTAAAAATGATATGAATAATGAAAAACAGATTTTGTTTGAGAACATTGATAATTTATTAAATTCATGGAATAATGAGATTACAGCAGAGGGTTCAGAAGGACAAATAATAATTCAAATTCTCTTAATAGTAGATATCGCTGTTTTTATTTTAGTTCTAGCAGTCATCAGGAAATCACTTTTACCTCTTGAATCAATTACAAAAGCAATATCAAAAGTAAAAGAAGGGATTTATGGTGAAAAAATAGAATACGTAGGAACGGATGAAGTAGGACAGCTCGTAAATAATTTCAATGTGATGTCAAATACAATTAAAGAAAAAGAAGAAGAGGCAAGAAAAACAGACATTGCAAAAGATGAGTTCTTAGCAATGATTACTCATGAATTAAAAACACCACTTGTGCCAATTCAAGGGTATTCAGATATTTTACTTGGAGAACACTTGGGAAAATTAACAGCCAAACAAAAAGAAAGAATAAACATCATAAAATCAAGTTCAGAAACATTGTTAGGAATCATTTCAGACTTGCTTGATGCACAAAAATTAGATTTGGGCCAATTAAGAATGAAAAAAGAAAACAAGAACATTAAAGATACTTTGATAAAAGCTATTGATACATTGAAACCAGAAGCAGAACAAAATAATATTGAAATTAGTTCAAATTTACAAGATTATACAATAGGACATGACTCTGAAAGGATTGGGCAAGTAGTTACAAATCTAATAAAAAATAGTTTAACTGCAGTAAAACCTGATTCTGGAAAAATTGAAGTGACAATGGAAAATCTGCCAAAAGCGATAAAAATCAACATAAAAGATAACGGTGTAGGAATTCCAGAAAAGAATCAGAAAGATTTATTCAAAAAATTCTATCAAGTGGATACCACATTAACTAGAGAAAGAGGAGGAAGTGGGTTAGGATTAGCAATTTGTAAAGGAATTATCGATAATCATAGTGGGGAGTTATCTGTTAAAAGCAGTCTCAACCAAGGAGCTACATTTTCATTTACTCTTCCAAAAAATGTAACTGAACAAACAAAATCTGCGATAGAGTCTACTTAAAGAAAACAAACAGTCTGAACTAAAATTTCTCACTCTATCAAAAAAATGAGGATTTGTGGAAATACTATAAATGGTTCTAGAAGAGAAAAATACAGAATTTTATCAAAATTGTACAAAATATTTTGAATTTTTACGAAAAAAAGATACAACAGATTATAGTTTTGAAGATGAATACTACTTTACCATGCCTGCAATATCAAATCATTGAATAACAGAAGATATACTACTGGTTTCAAATTCTTCAAATTATGGATTTGGAGTTAAAAGAATTAGCTGAAAAGAGTATCAATTATGCAGTTAAAACAGGAGTTCAATATTGTGATATTAGAGCAGAGCATCAAGAGAGAAAATCAGCACTAATAGAAAGCAAGGAAGTAGAACACATTAGAACAGCCAAGGATACAGGATTAGGAATAAGATTAATAAAAAATGGGACATGGAGTTTCAGTTCAATAACAAATCCAAAATCATTTGAAGAAATTAAATATACAATAGATGCTACAATAAAAAATTCTAGTCATTATGAAAAAAATCAAATCAAACTACATTCAATCCCAACAAAAAAAATAAAAATTGATTTTCCTGTTCTAAAAAAACCAGAAACAGAAGAATTAATCAAAATAGGAATAGAATGCAGTGAAATTATTTTAAATGAACCAAAAATCATTAAATCAATTATTAATCCACGGTATACAAATAATAAAAAATATTTTGTAAATAGTGAAGGCTCACAAATCGAGCAAAATTTTACAGATGTAGTAGTAGACATGATTGCAACAGCACACGAATCAGGAATAACACAATCCATAAACATCACTGAGGGAGGGCGAGGCGGAATAGAACAAATAATGGATAAAAAAAAAATTTATCAAATTGCAAAAGAAATTTCTCAAAAAACATCACAGTTAGTTAATGCAAAACCGGTAAAGGAAGAAAAAGCAACTGTTGTAATGAATCCAGATTTTACAGCATTGCTAACACATGAAATATTGGGCCATCCTTCTGAAGCAGATAGAGTTTTAGGAAAAGAGATGGCATGGGCTGGCAGTTCATGGTGGAAAGGAAAAATTGGTGAAAAAATTGGTTCAGAACATTTGAATGTGTTTGATGATCCTACCATTAAAGAAAGCTTAGGATGGTATTATTACGATGATGAAGGAGTTAAAACTAAAAAAACTACACTAGTAGAAAATGGAATTTTGAAAAATCATATGCAAAATAGAGAAACTTCTAAAATTTTTAACACTAAACCTACTGGAAATATGAGGGCAACAAATTACAGATTCATGCCGCTGATACGAATGGCTTGTACATGTATTGGAAATGGGAATAGAAATGTGGATGAATTAATTAAAGAAGTAAAAAATGGGTATTTAATTTCAAATATGAAGATTCCATCAATAGACATGAAGAGATACAATTGGAGCATTTCATGTCAATACGCACAAAAAATTGAAAATGGAGAGATTACAGATTTACTTCGAGATGTGATAGTAATGGGAGTAGCTCCTGAATTCTTTGAATCAATAGATGCATGTGGGAATGATTTTACGGTAAGACCGATTACAAATTGTGGGAAAGGAGATCCTATGCAATCAATGATCATGGGAAATGGAGGACCAACAATCAGAGGCACTGCTACAGTCAAGAGTGTGAATTAGATGAACCAACTAGAAGAAATTAAGAAACAAGTTATCAAATGTACAAAATGTGAATTATCCAATACCAGAACTTGTTCAGTTCCAGGAAAAGGGAATTTTCTTTCAGATGTAATTTTTGTGGGAGAGGCACCTGGAAGAAATGAAGACAAAAATGGAGAGCCATTTGTAGGAATTGCAGGTAAAAAACTATCATTAGCACTTGAAGAAGCAGGGATTTCAAGAGATGCAGTATACATTACCAATGTAGTAAAGTGTAGACCTCCAAACAACAGAGTACCAAATACTATTGAAAGAAACACATGTCAAGAATATCTAAAACAAGAAATTTCAATTATCAAACCAAGAATAATCTGCATTTTAGGAAATACCGCATTCAACTCTATTTTAGGAGGTTCTGAGATTACAAAATTTCGAGGAAAACTTGTTCAGAAAGACAATCAAATGTATTTTCTCACAGTTCATCCAGCTGCTACAATTTACAATCAAGGGTTAATTGATGTTCTAAAAGCAGACATAGTCAAATTGTTTGATTTAATCACAGAATTAAAAAATAACAAAAAAGTTCAGATAGACATTGAATATTCTTCCTAGAGAGTTTTATCTTCAAAATACAGTTTCAGTTGCCAAAAATCTTTTAGGAAAAAGAATAATTAGAAAAATTGGACGTAGTGAAATAACAGGAATCATTACTGAAACTGAGGCATATAGACACAAAGATGATCCTGCAAGTCATGCATATCATAGAATTACAGAAAGAAACAAAGCGATGTTTGGAAATGTAGGAAGAGCATATGTCTATTTCACTTATGGAATGTATTATTGCTTTAATGTGGTAGCTCGTCACCCAAATACTGCAGCAGGGGCAGTCCTTATTCGCTCAATTGAACCAGAAAAAGGGATTAAAATCATGCAAGAGAATCGTAATATTACTAACATAAAGAATCTTACAAATGGACCTGCAAAACTTGCACAGGCATTAGGAATTACAAAAGAACAATACGGTATAGATTTGACAAAAAAATCCAAAATATACATTACAGAAGGAATCAAACCAAACAAAATATCTGCATCCCCAAGAATAGGAATAAGTAAGGCAACAGAAAAGTTATGGAATTTTAAAATTTAATCTTCTTGATTGTTTTCATCAAGAGTCCACGGAGCAAACTTACCCAAAATTCTTTCCCAATCTAATCTCAAAAGCAATACAACAACAGATGTCATCATTACACCAAATACAGCAATTCCAATATAGACAGGAGTGGCATCATCAATGTTTTCCAAGAATGGTTCTATCAAAGACAATCCTAGATGATGAGAAATAAAAACTATAGAATAACTTAGAACAATTTTTCCAGTTAATGTTGCAATAAAGAATCTTTTAGGATTATATTTTGCCAATCCTAATGGAACATAAACCAAATCATCTGGAATAGGTGTAGCTGCTGCAAAAAATGCTGCACCTGCACCATATCGTTTTACTAATCTTTCAAATGGTCGCATTCTCTTTCTTGTCTTTTCATTGATAATTTTTCTTCCACCATAACTCACATAGAAGATGATTTGTTTTGCAACAGTTGCAGTAATTGCAGATAACAATGCCAAGACATGTAGATCAAATTGATCACCAACGGACATTGTGGCAAGTAACAAAAATCCAGGCAATGGAACAAATGGAACTAGAGAACCAAAAAAATTCACCAGAGATAAACTCAGATAACCGACTTCAGGAGCAAATGGAAACAGGTCAACAAAATCCACAAACAGACTATTTTCTGGCTTTATTTAAT
>JBHHVV010000019.1:0-24453 GCA_046754445.1 Candidatus Nitrosopumilus sp. | reverse complement strand
TAGAGTACACTATTTACTATCAACCGATCAATATTTCTAATTTCGAATTTAGAAACACTCATTTGTTCACCTAATGGTTAACTTAAGAAAAATATCAATTATATTTCTAAATTCGAGTTTTGAAATAAGTGGCGCCGCCCATCAGACTTGAACTGACGACCGTCCGATTAACAGTCGGATGCTCTACCACGCTGAGCTAGGGCGGCAACATGTTTGTACCTTGGTAAAAGTGATTTAATCCTTGCTACTATTCAAAATAGACCAAAATTAGAACAATGATTAGTTAAATTTGGCAAAAAATTCTTTGATTTTTTTTGAATGATTCTCTACTAATTCAATAATTTCTAAATGCTCATCTGCAGTGGGTTCTCTCTGATGAACAATTTGAAATGCACTAAGTGCTGAACCTACCATCTCTCCAACAAAAAATCCACACAAAAAATCCCCTATATTTTCACAACCCCACGCTTCACCTACTCTTGGAGAAGCTCCTGCTGATTTGTATAATTCGAGTGTTTGTTGGATCAGTTCAGTTGTCTGTTTAGAAAATTCGGGATCAAGTGTCATGAGATAAAACTAAGAATGTTATTTTTCTATACCTTTCTTTTTCTCAAATGCATATATGCCATCTAAGAATACCCTGTGATCTTTGTTTTTGACTTTGGTCTTTAACTCAATATTTGCTGCAGTTTGTGTAATGTCTGTCCAAACCTCTCCTGTTAGAATTATGTCTTCTCCTTTTGGAATAACTTTGGTGTTTCCTACAATGTGTGTTGTTCTTGGTGCTCTTTCACCTTGGAAGTTTTCAATTAGGATTTTTTCCCCTTCTATTTTCACTGTTATTGGAAAATGTGCATAGACAATTTTCATTTTAATTGTGTATCCTTCAACTAAACCTTCACAAATATTTCTGATGATTGATCTTGCAGTGTGCAAAATCGCATAATCTCTTTTTCTTTGACCAATTGTATTTAGTAAAACTTTTCCATCTGTAATCTTAATGTTTATTGGTATACTACGGAAACTTTTATGAGTTTTTCCCAGTGGTCCTGTAAACATCAACATGTGTTTGTTAGCAGTAACTGTAACTCCTTCTGGAATAACTACTTCATCTTGAAATTTTTCAACTTGTTTAGTAGACATATCCTATTAAAAATCCTCCAATTCCTTTTTGTGTAGCCTCATGATGAGACATCACACCTTGATTTGTTGTAACTAGTAACATTCCTCTGTCATATGCGGGTAAGTATTGTTGTTCCCAATTATTATATTCGTCAGTTTTTACTTTGAATCTTGGAGATATTGCTCCGCACTTTGTAATTTTTGCCAATAGTTTGATTTTGAATTTTCCTCCCCTTTTATCATCAATATGCTCAAACTCTCCAATGTATCCATCTTTTTGGAGGGTTTTTAGAACTTCAATACCTAGTTTAGAAGTTGGAAGAATTGTACATTCTCCCTTTCTTCTTGTTTCATTGTTGTACAATGTGACAAATAGGTTTGCTAAAATGTTAGTTGCTGGCATAATATCTCACTTATTTTTCCTGAATCCTAAAGATGTTGCGACTTCTCTGAAGCATCGTCTACATAGCATTAAATCATATTTTTGAATAACAGCCGTATAATCTCCACATCTCTTACACCATCTTGAACCTCTTCCAAAGTCATGTTTCTTTCTACCAGTTGCTTCGTAAGATCTATCTTTTGCCATTATGCTACAGTCACTCCGAATTCTTTAACTAGATAATCTTTTGCTTCTTCACTTTTGATAATGTGTTTCTTTCCAACTCTTGCTTTATGTTTACTTCTTGTTCTAATTCCATAACCTGGTCGAGTTAATGTAATTGAAATGCCAAGACCTAAAATTCCAATTTGTGGATCATACTTTACTCCTGGAATATCTATGTGTTCTTTAATTCCAAATGAATAATTTCCAAAATTATCAAATGATCTTCCATTAACCGTATTTCCTTTTGCTTCTAGCAATCTTTTTAGCAATTCTTTTGCATCATTACCTCTGATAGTTACTGCTGCACCAATTGGCTCTCCTTTTCTTATTCCCCAATCTCTTTGTGTTTCTTTTGCAGTTCTTGATGATGATTTTTTACCTGATATTTGATCAAGTGCTCTTTTTGCAATATCGATGACATCGCCTGATTTACCAACTCCCATATTGAGAACTATTTTCTCGAGAGTTATTTTTTTCATAGGGGATTCTGTTACTTGAGACATATGATCACTTTATTTGAATAACTGGTTCTCCTTTACCTATTGACATTATAATGTCTGCTGGAATTTCGATTTTTCTATCTTCAAGGGATAGAATTACTCTTTTTGGAAGAATGAAAGTTCCTTCTTCTATGGTTTCGATTTTTCCTATTCTACCTGCGTTATTTCCTCGTGTAACTAATCCTTGACTTCCTTCTTCTAGTTTTATAATTTCAAGAATTTTCACATCTGGGGTTTGTATTAAACAAGTATCGCCGACATTTACTTTGCTATCTGAAATAATTGAGCGTCCGTCATGGAATCCAATTTGCATTTGACCTTTGTTAATTGTAGTTTTACTAACCACTCTTACTAATTTTTTCGATTTTTCTGATTCGTTAATTTTGATTGGTTTTAGTAATTTTTCTGTTGTTGGAACTAGTCGATAAACATCTGAAACATTTTCTAATTCAACTACGTCCATCAACCCAATTGCATGATGTAGTGATTTTCTAACTACTCCGTCTATCTTTACTTTTCCAGAATATATTGCAGTTTTTGCTTCTCTAAGGCTTGTAACAATTTTCAACATATCTCTTAGAAATACGGCAGTTGGGACTGCATAGTTCTTTTTGTGTGGGCCTGGTCTTACAGTGATTACAAATCTCTTGTCTTTTCTTGTAATTCCCCAGAATTGTGGGGCCATTTGACGTTTGAGTTTTTTACTACCTGATATGCTTACCATTATTTCTCATCTTCCTTTTTTTCAGTTTTTTCTTCTACTTTTGTTTCTTTAGGCTCTTCTTTTGATGGTTTATTTTCTGTTTTTGGTTGTTTTTTAGGTACTTTTCCTTCGAGTTTTGCCATTCTCCATTTATCATCAGTATTGAGTGAAGTAATTACGAGATTTGATGTGTGAATCAAGACATCGAATTTGTCTCCTTTTGTTTTCTCTTTTTTAACTCCTTCAATTGCAACGCTACTTTTTTCTATAGAAACTTTTGAAATCTTTCCATCCACTCCTTTGAATTCTCCTCGAAGTATGGTTACGCTATCTCCTTCAATTGCACGTGCACTTCTTTTTCCATATTTTTTATGAAGATCTTTTGATAATGCACTTCCTAGTTGCTTACTTTTAGTTTGATGCGATGCACGAAAAATTAAATTATTTCTCATTTTTGTTGGTTTCATTTTGTCATACCACCATTGATGCCAAATTAGCTACTCTTGGCCATTTTTCTGAAGCTTCTGCTGCAACTGGTCCTTTGATGTCTGTTCCTTTTGTTTCTCCTTCTGGAGTTATCAGTACTGCTGCATTATCCTCGAAACAAACTCTTACTCCATTTAATCTTCTAACTGCATATTTTTGTCTAACAATTACTGCCCCATAAACTTGTTTTCTTAATTCTGCTGGTCCTTTTTTGACTACCACATTACAAAAATCTCCCACTGATGCTGACGGAAGTCTTGATGCTCTTGTTTTGTGTCTTGGAACATTGATGATTTCTAAAATTTTAGCACCTGAATTATCTGCACATACAATGTTTGCCCCTACTGGAATTACTTTGGTTACATATGGTCTGAATTCTTCTACTCCTTTACCTGCTTGTTTTGCCATGTTATGATTTAACCTCCACTACAACATATGATACTGATTTTGATATTGGTCTGCATTCTGCAGTCAATACGTGGTTTCCTGATTCAACATCAATGCATCCTGGTACATGTGCATGAATTGTGCTTGTACCTCTTGCATATCTCTTAAATTTGCTAAAGTAAATTGGAGCATCTTTTTGTAACGTGATGGTTTGTTTAGCCTTGTTTCCTGTGACTTTTCCATCAAACAATTTTCCTCTAATTGATAGCTGACCGTGGAATGGACAATTTTTATCTGCACATTCTCGAGTTGGTTCTTTTACTTTTAATCCTATATTGTTTGTCAAATCTTTACTCCTATTCTATCATATGGTCTCTTTGTGATTTTGGAACCCTCAACAACTATCTCTTTGTTCTCTATTGAGAACTTCCAACTGTTTGTGGATTTTGCAATTGATTTTGCCCCATTTTCTGTATTTATTGTAAACATGGATTTTGTTTCATTTATGATTCTTCCATTTAATCCTATAACTTGCGGATTAGTAGATTTGATAATTTCTGTATCTAATCCTATGAATTCATGTGATGTGATGTTTTCTGCTGTGATCATTTTTCTTTCTTCATCTCGTTTATTCTGGTTAACATTCTTGCAATATCGTGACGTAGTGGTTTTAATTTTCCACTTTCTTTTCTTAATGTTCCCTTGGCAGCATCAACTCTAAGTTTTGCAAGTTCACTTCTTGCCTCTTGAATTTTGTTTTTAAGATCTTTTTCGTTTAATTGTTTAATTGTCTTCATAGTAATTCTGGTCATTTCAATTTCTCCTCTTCTTCTTCTAATGTTTCAAGTTCCTTCATTTTTTCTTCTTCTAATGCAATTTGTTCTGATTCTGTTCTGGCTTTAGTTTCAGCAGCTGTTTCATCTCTCATTTTTCCTGTGTCTGCATCTTTGACTTGTTTTGCTTTCTTTACTTTTTCTTTCTTCATCTCAAATTCTGGAACAAATTTTTCTTTTCTTGCAATTCGTATTCTAATTCCAATAAGACCCATGGCTGTTTTTACGTGTGCAATATCTTCTGCAACGATTACTTCTGCATGATGACCTGCTCGTGGTAAAATTCCTGCAGTATGTTTTTCAAATGCGGAACGATCTCCTCTAAGTTTACCTGAAATTGTAATCTGTACTCCCATTGCACCATTCTCCATAATTTGTTTTAACGTCCACATAGTTGCTCTTCTAAAGGCAGTGCCTCTTTCCAGATGTGATGCCATTCTATTACACATTACACTGGGAGCTAACTCTGGTTTCTCAATTTCGACTACAGATATTTGTGGATTTTTTAATCCAAAGTCTGATGCTAGTTTATCTGTAAGAGTTCTAATTCCTGAACCTTTTCTACCGATAACTATTCCTGGTCTTGTTACATGTAATGCAACTCTAGTTCCTACTGGTGTTTTTGAAATTTCTGCATGTGAAAAACCCGCATCTTTAATTGCTTCTCTCAGATAATCTTTGAGAAGCATCATGTTGTAGTTATCTTTAATTACGTTTTTTACTGCTGACATTTCTAAATCTCCTGAGCCACCAATTCAACGTGAGTTAATACATTGTTCTTTGGAGTTGCTCTTCCCATTGCTCTTGGGATGAATCTTTTTACGATTACTCCTTTGTGAACAGTTGCATTGACAATTTTTAATCTGTCTAAATCCATTCCTTTGTATTCTGCATTTGATTCTAAATTATCTAAAACTTTGATGAATTCTTTTGCTGTTTTTTGTGGATAACGTCCTGCCATCATTCCTGGGTCTGGTTTGTGTCCAACTTGATTTTTGAATCTTCTAAATGCTACTGCTCTTTTTTTGTTAATTACATCTTGAAGATAATCTCTTGCTTTTTCAATTGACAATCCTTTGATGGATACTGCTACTTCACGTGCATGTTTGTGTGAGATGTCTTTTTCTCTTAACGAAGAACGAACATGTCGTGTTGCATCATAATTTTGGAAAGCATAATTGAATCTACCCATAATAATCACTTCAATGGTACGTAGAGACTGGATCTTGATGCACCTACACCTGGTGCTCCATGTGAAACTCTCTTGTTTGTTATGACGTATTCTCCCAAGTAATGTCCAATCATTTCAGTAACAATTGTTACTGGTTGGAATTCTTTTCCTGAGAAAACATTTACTGTAACACCTACCATGTATGGTAGAACAATCAAATCTCTTACGTGAGTTTTGATAGGATTTTTTAATTTTCCTGCTTTTGCAGACTTTATCTCTTCAATTAATTTTCTCTTTCCATCAGTAATTCCTCTGGTAAGGGATCTTCTTTGTCTAGAGTTGAATAGTTGGAATAATTTCTCTAAAGACATACTGTCTAATTCCTCTTTTGGAATGCCTCTGTATAGAAATTCTTTAACCAATCTTCTTCTCCTCTGTTAGTGTAATTCGAGTTTTACGGTCCATATTATAGCATTCCTATCTTTGTAGCCAAATCTCTGGCTTTTTCAGTATTCTCAAATTGAACAAATGCCTTTTTACCGTAAATTGTTCTTGCTGTGTTAACATTAGTTACATTTTCTTTGTATAGTGCTTTTACTGCCTCTTTGATTTCTGGTTTGCTAGCTGTTCTTTCTACAATGAAACAAATTTTACTTTCATTTTCTACCATTGCAAATGTTTTTTCCGTAATGTATGGCTTGACAATTATTTTACTTGCTTGATCTACATTCATTGTGATTTCACCATTACCTCTAGATGTGTTGATTTAATTTTTGCAATTTCTTCTAAAGCTGATTTTGAATATACTGTTAATCTTATTGGATCTGAACCTGGAGCTAAATCTAATACACTTAATTGATTAACACTTTTTGCTTCAACTCCTGGAAGTGCACCAATTGCTTTTGAAATGTTTGAAGAATCTTTTGTAACAAACAATACGCTCTTTCCAATTTTTTTACTTCTTCCTCTGAGTCTTGATTGGCCAGAACGTGGTTTTCTTGACTCTAATCTTTCAACATCCTGTGTTAATTTTAGGGCATCAAGTACTTTGGTCATTTCGTTTGTTTTTGAAATTGATTCAATGTCATCTGAAACGATTATTGGGAATGATTCTATGCCTTCAATTTTGTGACCTCTTGATTCTACAAGTTCTTTTGATGCAGTAGCTGCAATTGCAGAACATAATGCCAATTTGTTTTCTTTTTTGTTTAGTTTTTTGTAAATTACTTTTTCAACAATTGGTGGATGTGCTTGTCTTCCTCCTCTAGTTGATGCAACTTCTGCCCCTTGACCTTGTCTACCGCCACCGCCACCTTGTGCTCTGGCAACACGAGATACACCTTGTCCTGTTGGAGGATCATTTGAATCTGCTACAACATCTTGACCTGCAGTTGGATGCCTTCCTTGTGGTTGGAATTTGTGTGATGTTAGATTAGTGAAAGCTTTGTGAATCAATTCTCTTCTAAATGGTGTTGAGAATACTAGCGGAAGTTCTACTTCTCCATCTTTAGTTCCAGTAATTGTGTAAGATGTTGTTTTCATTATACTACGACCTCCAAAATATTAGGTTTGTTGACTTTGGCTGGAACATTTCTAATTTGACTTCTAAGTTTGATTAGTCTTCTGTATGTTCCAGGAACAGAACCTTTTAGAATAATGAAATCTCCTTTTACTAAACCAAAATGTTTGTATCCTCCATCTGGATTGATTTTAATTTGTTCATCCTCGGTGTTTCCCATAATCATAATTCGTTTATCATATTCTACTCTTTGATGGAATCCAAATTGTCCTGCTCTTGGGACTGTATACATGACGCTTTGTGGAGAAATTGGACCTAGTGAACCAACTTCTCTAACTGTCTTTCTTGATTTATGTTGTTTCTTTTTTACATTCCATCTTTTCAAAACTCCTTGCCATCCATGACCTTTTGTAATGGCTGCAACATCTACACTTGCACCTGTTTCAAAAATCTGATCAATTTTAATTTCTTTTCCAAGAAACTCTTTAACATGAGTAAATTGTTTTTGAATGTCTCCCCCGCTAACCATTGCTTCAAAAATATATGGCTTCTTCATTTCTAATCCTGCAGCTCTTGGCGATACTGCCACAATTGCAAAAATCTCTTTAATTTTCTTTAATTTCTTTTCTGCTTCATCTAAAGCTCCTTCTTTATTTTTCACTGTGATCTCTTTTGAAATATATTTTGGAATATCTTCTGCATATACATCAAATTCTGCATGTAATCCATCATGATCTTTTGAATATCCTCTAACTCCTAAAATTAGTACGGGTGGTGTTACTAAGACTGTTCCAAGACTAACAAGTTGTTTTCCTGCATTTGGAACTTTTTCTCTATCATCTATGCTCACTATTTGTACACATCCTGCTTTGAAACCGCAATGCGCTAAAATTTTTGGCTCGTCTGAATCTATTTTTGGCCATGCTCTAATTCTTGCTTCCATGCTTTTGGCACGTACTCTGGGTGAATATGCAAGACTGCCTCTACGTGGTGAATGTCGTTTTCGAGCTCCCATGATTAAAACGCATCATCGATTTCCCTCTATTAAACCATGTGAGATGTCGTTAACCATGGAAAAAAATTAGGTTAACCAACTATGCCTAATTTTTAAGGATTTAACAACTCTGATGTCATGTTCCAAATTGTAATTCCGCCAATTATGATTCCTGCAGCTCCCATTGCAATGGCTAATAACAAGAAATTTTTTCGTTCAGCCATGTTAAGATATGCTTTGAGCATTAATTATTGCTAATGTTCCAAGTAGAGCTTCTTCTAGTCGTACAGTTTCAGTTGCTTGATTTGGAAAAAAGTTTAGAGATTTTGCATTTTGTACATTCTTCATTTTACCTCCAATGATCTCATGAACTCCTTTCTCTGGAGATCCAAAAACCACAAGTGTGTGCTGATTAGATTTTGTATATTTTGAAATTTGTTCTTTTGTGGCAGTTCTCCCCTTTCTTGATGTGATGATAATGTTTCCTTTCCATTCTGACATTAGTGAAAACAAATTAGCTCTCTCTTTTACCGTGTATCCCCAATAAGATGGAGTTTCACTACGATCTATTTCTTTTACTGAAAAATTTGGATATCCTTCTTTGAATTGAACTGTAACTCTTTTTCCCATAGATGTCTTTCCAAAATATGGGACTAATTGATTAATTCCTACATCGACAAATCTTTTTCCTTTGACACTGACTACTATACCTTCTCGGATATCTCCTCTGTTAATCTTTTTAGAATTTGCTGGAGTGATGTGACTTGGAATTTTTAGAGGTTGTAGCACTCCAGCGAATTTTAAATCATTCATTTTTGGAAACAATCTTTTTCTCAAAAACTGTGGCGTTTCTAGATATTTTAAAATCATCACCATCAAACTTCCGTCAGGTTTGTTATTTCCTTCTTGATACACAAAAATTGTATCAATTTTAAAAATTGAACATGCTCTAGCTAATACTGAAATCTTTCTAGTTTTGTCAATCTTTAATGATTCATCTGATAATGCTGATTCTGGAATTGCTACTGATAATTTCAATTGGTATTGTCTCCCAGGTACTTGAAGTAATTAGTTTTTGTCGTGTGGGTATTTTTCTTGAGCCGTTTTAGCATAGTTTGTAACATGCTCATCTGAAACAAGTTCATACAAACCCGATTCTGTTTTGATGTGTGACATTCTGATATGACTTGTTCCTTCCTTATCTTCACTTGAGAGATAAATCCCTGCTGCAGCTAGTACAGAAGCTCCATCAAGTGAAAGATCGTCTTTGTAAGTTTTTTCTAAAAAGTCAGTTACTTGATCTGAACCAGACCCTATTGCAATTGCATCATATGAAATGTATGTTCCACTAGGATCTGTAAGATATAATTGCGGTGTATTGTTTACAACTCCTCCTAGGATTAGAGCAACTCCATATGGTCTTACTCCTGCATATTGTGTATATTGCTGACATTGATCAGCTAAATGTTTTGCAATGGTTTCAACTTCTACTGGTTCATCATAAATCATCTTGTTACTTTGAGAGAAATATCTTGCATTATCTACTTGACTTCTTGCATCTGGAATGTACCCTGCTGCTGCAACTCCTACATGATCATCAATCTGAAATATTTTTTGAGCTATTTTTGAAATTTGTAATTTTCTTGGTTTTTCTTCTACTGCAATAACAATTCCGTCTTTACATTTTACCCCCACAGCAATAGTTCCCCTTCTTACTGTCTCAATGGCATATTCAACTTGGTATAATCTACCATCAGGAGAAAACACCGTAATTGCTCTATCATAACCTTGTTGTGCAGGAAGCATTTGATTCCAATGCTTTGAAAGTACAATTTAAACCGTACTCTCTTTGAGAAAAGTTTTGACATCTAAAGCAGGCTCAACTTAACAACGATCATCTATACGACTTTGCAAATAATTGATTTTTACATATAATAAATTGTTCATGAAAATAAAATATCCAATATTTTATTACAAATTCTATCAAATATAGATCTCATAGCATGAACGCATTATTTGGATTCACAATTGGAGGTTTGATGATGGTAGCAGTAGTCATGGTAATTGCATTATCTGTGATTGGGTCTTTTACTTCTGCATCTTCTGAAAAATCTATGATAAAAGAGGTTAATTCAGCACTAAATCTTGATAATCCAAAAATGTGTTTGAATTTTGATAATCCCACACAATGTGTTAGTACTTTTGCATATATGAAAAGAACTCCTCAAATGTGTATGTCATTTCTTGAAGATGAATCAAACCAATTTGAATGTCTAAGTAAATTTTTTCGCAAATATCAAGAAAGAGTTTGTGATTATGTCAGTGAAGACTTTGTTGAATCTTGCTTAATTGAAGCACAAAAATGGAAAAATTGAATTTGTTTTTAGAAAAACACAACTCAACCAAAGTTTAATTTGAGATTCAATTTTTAATTTGGTGTGAAATTTGAAATTCAGTTTTCAGGTCATGAAAATATTAGATCAAATCACCAAAAAACAATAGAAATTACAAAAGAATCTCATTTGACTCCTCAGGGTGATTGTATCATTGGTGTTAATGCAACCTCAAGCTGTTCTGACTTGCCTCTAGAATTAAAAGAGAAATTAAGGGATTCAAATTCCAAAATAATATTTTCTATTATTGTTGATAATCAAGAATTTGTTTTGGAAGGTAGAGGCCATGACAATCTTATCCTTACACATGATGAAGATATTGTAATAAGGAAAAGTGATTTTATTTGTCCTAGAACTTTGGCTGTAAAATGTGATAAAGCATCAGATTTATTGCCTCGAGACATGGTTTCACTACTGCGTAATCCAAAAACTAAGGGTACTTTTACTATTACCGTTGAGTGAAACTGTGACAATTTTATATGCAATAATTTGATATTATCTATGGGCCGTAAAACAAATTTTTTCATTTTAGTTCCTTTAATTGCATTTGCTACCATCATTCTAGGTGCTGGAATGTATATGACTCTGTGTAAAAATTCTACTATCCCTCTTCCCTGTTAGAGTTTATCAAATATTTTCTATAATTCTCTGTTTTAGTTAATTATGATTTAGCATGATTTTCTTAAAGTACTATACATTAGAATTTTCATGGTAAAACCCACCATTGAATTACCCATTTCAAAAAAACCTACAGATGCCGAACTAAAAAAACTAAAAGAATACTTCAAAGACATGCCTGTGTCTGAGATCCTTACTGGACTCAAATTTGCAAAAAACCGTTGGTCTGCAAAAGATGCTGGGACTCTAAAGGTGGGACGAAAAAGTATTATCCAAAAAGAAGTTCATTCGGTAACAACTGAACAAGCACAATGGAGATTAAAGAACTGGAAAATGATGATTGCAAATTATCGCAGACGTGGATATAGCTATCCTACAATTTCTAGAATAAAGAAAATATTAATTCAGAAAAGTAAAAAGAAACACAAGTAAATTGAGGATATCTTTTATTTGAACATCTTTTAATTAGATAATCGAAATTTTCAAAAGTTTTTTAAATCTATATGAAGATGTCTGATTTTTTCTCAACAATTTGCTGTTTAAGATTATCTGGTACTTCTGGAATTGAAGATTTTGTTTGACCTGCAATAACACTGTGTGCTTCTTCTAGAATTGCCAAAGTATCTGCATTTGTTTCAACACCCACATTCATGTTGTCTCCCATGTCTACTGATGAGCCAGACATCACATCTCCAAGAATTTGTGACAAATCTTGCATTGAAGCATTTGCCTCTGGCATGATTCCGCTAAGTGATGGACTAAGTCCTTTAATGATTGACATGCATGGACTGAGAGTCACTACTACATCTCCTAATTCTGAAACCGTATCTAATCTGAGTTTGACCTGTTCCATGGAAAGTTTTGCACCACTTACCATATTTTTCATTTTTCGTACTTGGGTTAATTCTCCTGCATAAGCATGAGCATAGCCTGTTTTGTTATGTCTTTGAGCGTTTACTATTTTTTCAAATATTGCATCATGTTTTTTCTGTAATTTTTCATTAATTGATTCTAATTTAGAAATTTGGAACTGCAATTTTTTCTGTGCAAAGTCAATTTTGTTCTTTAGAGGTTCATCTGGTTTTACTTTGCCCATTACTTTTTGAGAAATGCTTTCCCCTTCGTTTTTGTTCCAAGAATTACTAATCAAACCTTATTTTCCTCAATATGGCTGGAAATTTTTGTTTTAAAGAGATTTGTCACCATAACTAGTGTAACCGAAGTGACAAGAGGTGTTAGTTACACTAGCCAAAAGTAAACGTGAATATCTGGAATCCTTTACCATTTATCTTGATTTCCATAGTGTGAGATGCACTGGTGTCGCTACTTACAATGTTATATAGGCCTGCCTTTGACACGGTTAGTTTATTGTCTGATGTGATATCCTTTCCTGTATATTTTGAAGATAGAGGTTCCCCGTCCAGAAATATTTCTAATTCTGCATTATTTTTTGTCACAATATTTACTTCTTTTGCATTGTATAGTAATTTGATAGAACCTGTGTTTGATACAAGCTCCATGCTATCTTCATGATTTTTCCAATCACCAATTGGATAGAATTTGTGTAAATCAATGTTGTTAGGATCTGAATATGTTACAATTTTTTCTGATTGAAATCCTTCATCGCTTCCTAACTGATTTCGATTTTGTGCAAACTTGTAACCAAAATACAATTCAGGTGTTCTAAACACTGTATGCTCAAACCCGTCAATGTCTACTAGTGGCGTATCTGATGTAATCTGAATCCCAAGAGAAGCTGCTCTCTCATCTAATAATTGTTGAATAATTTTTTCTGTTTCTTGATATCCCCCCTCTCCAATATGATCATATCTTATGTATCCCTCATGGTCTGCAATGTATTTTCTTGGCCAATACTTGTTCTCAAATGCTTTCCATGTTTCCATATCGTTATCTAAAACAACAGGATAATTTATTCCGTGTTTATCAATTGCCATTTTTACATTATCTGGATTTTTTTCAAATTCAAATTCGGGTGAATGAATTCCAATTACTAACAAACCTTGATCTGAATATTTTTCATTCCATGCTATGATGTGTGGCAATGTTCTTATGCAATTAATGCAACTATATGTCCAAATATCATAAAGTACAACTTTGTCTTTCATTTCTTTTTCTAATTCTTCTGGTGTTGTGTTAAGATAATATGCAATTCCAACTAAATCTGGAGCCTTTTTGAAACTTGATTTGTCTATTTTACTGAATGACTTGGATTCAACAGACATGTTTGATGTTTCGATGTTTTCATCTAATGTTGATAATGAAAAACTAGTAATCCCTATTCCTGCAATGATAACTGCTACTAAAACCACTGCTGTTTTAATTTCTGATTTCATATTTTCATCCTAAAAATAATAATTCATTGAGAAGTGGAAAATTTGCAATATATGCTAATTGATTAGTAAAAACCAACACACCTAATATTGTGATGAAACCTCCTAAGATGGTGTTATAATATTTTAGATGTCTGCTCATAGAACGAATTATTCTGTTTGCCCTTGAATAAAAAACTCCCATTAGAATAAATGGAATTCCCAAACCTAGTGAATATACTAACAGTAAATTGAATGCAACTGATGGCGTAGTAGCTGCAAGTGTAAGTATGGTTCCGAGAATTGGCCCTACACATGGTGTCCATCCAGCTGCAAATGCCAATCCAAATACAAATGACATTGGATAGCTAGCCTTTGATCTTTTAGGAAAGAATTTTTTTTCCATATTGAGTTTATTAATTTTAGTTGAAAGTAGCAAAAATATGCCGAATCCTATTATGATTACTCCGCCTACTTGATTTAATCCATCTACAATTTCTCCTGCAGCAGTTCCTAGAACACTGTTGATGATTACCCCTAGAATTGAAAAAACAACTGAAAATCCTAGGACAAAAAATACTGAGTTTAAAACAATATTTGTTCTGTTAATTGTTATGGTATTGGAATTTCCTTTCTGACTTAATTCTGTTAAAGTTGTTCCCGAAATATATGCAAGAAATGCAGGAATCATAGGCAAAATACATGGGGCTACAAATGATCCTAGTCCTGCTAATGCTGCAATTACAAGAGTGATTTCCGCCATGAATAAAATTTACCATTTTTCCTTTAAAGCCTTCTTCCATATCTTTTCCAAACCGATACAATCCGTTTTTATCTAGGATGAGGGTACTTTTGATATGAATAAGCGATTCATCATAGTAGGAATTGCATTGGGCATAGTCATTACACTTGCTGTAATTATAGGCTCACCTGCACTTGGTGGCTTTGACTCTATGCGTTAATTATCTAAATTTTACAAATGCCTTTTCAAAAACTTCAAGTGCCCTTTCTATTTCTCTTTTGGATAGCCATGCAGTGACTGAAATTCTTAATCTAGCTTGATTCTTTGGAACCGTTGGGTATCTGATTGGTTGTGCAAATATTCCATTATTAAACAAGAATTTACCAAATCTCATTGCATTTTTTTCATTTCCTATTATGATAGGAATTATGTGAGTTTTTGAATTAATTTCAAATCCTATCTGTTTTAATCCTTTGACTATGTGTTTTGTGTTATCTTCAAGTTTTTTCTTTTGTTTTTCTCTGTTGAATTCAAATCTCTTAATTGAGTATTCTATTAAAAATGAAGGAAGTGCTGATGTATAGATAAATGATTTTGATTTGTTTATGCATAAATCAATTACATTATTTTGTGATGCAACATATCCTCCAAATGATCCCAATCCTTTACTTAGACTACTAATGTACAAATCAATCTTCTTTGTAACATTAAAATAATTTGGAGTGCCTTTTCCATCTTTTCCTATAACAAAATCACCATGTGCATCATCTACAATTGTAATTGCGTTTTGTTTTTCTGATAATTCTGTTATTTGTTTTAGCAAAGAAAAATCCCCATCCATACTGAACACTCCTTCAGTTATTACAAACTTGTTTTTTCCTTTGTCTTTCATTTTCTTTTCTAAATCTTCCATGTCATTGTGTTTGTAAATCACAATTTTGGAGTCAGATAATTTACATGATTCAATAATACTTGCATGGTTTAACTCATCACTAAAAATCATGTCCCCTTTTTTTGCAATTGCGGTGATTGCTCCTAAATTTGCCATGTAACCTGTAGGATAAACGAGACTGTTTTGTTGTGATTTGTGTTTTGCAAGAATTTTTTCTAATCTGTTAAATGATTTATCATTTCCAGAAACAAGTCTAGAACTTGATTGAAGTTGATTAATTTGGATTTTTGTATTTGGAATGCCTAGGTAATCATTTGAGCAAAAATTGAGTAATTTTTTTTTATTTATCGAAATTTGAGAACCTCTAGATGTTCCATATTTTAACTTTCGATAGAGATTGGTTTGCTTTAGACTTTGTAGTTCTGAATCTATGAAATTTAATTTATGCTTGGAGCTCATCTATTGCTTATTGAAATCAGATATGCGTAAAATCGTTTCTTACAATATTGATTTTTCAGTTAATCTGTGTCACAAATGGCATAGGCTCACGTAGACTCAACCACTGTTTTGGGGATAAAATTGGACACAGTAGGCGTGAAAATGCTTATCTGAATTGAATTCATGAAATTCTGTTATGGGGTTGTTGGATAGATTTAGTCGTACGTTTGACAAGCATGGATATGATCTAGATGGGTATGACAAAAACGGGTATGACAAAAACGGGTATGATAAAAATGGGTATGATACGGATGGATACAACAAAGATGGGTTTAACAAAAAAGGATACAACAAAGATGGGTTTAACAAAAAAGGATGTGATAAAAACGGTTATGACAAAAAAGGATACAAAGATGGGTATGATGAATATGGGTTCGATTTCAAGGGATACAACAAAGATGGGTTTAACAAAAACGGGTTTAACAAAAAAGGATACAACAGAGATGGGTATGATAATCGTGGTTTTTCTATAGATGGAATTCATATCGATACAAAAATAACTTTTGACAAAGACGGGTTTAACAAAAACGGGTATGACAAAGATGGGTTTAACAAAAACGGGTTTAACAAAAAAGGATACAACAGAGATGGGTTTAACAAAAACGGGTTTAACAAAGATGGTTGTGACCTAGATGGTTATGATAAAAACGGATACAACAAAAACGGGTTTAACAAAAAAGGATACAACAGAGATGGGTTTAACAAAAAAGGATACAACGAAGATGGTTATGATGAAAACGGATATGATGAAAACGGATATGATCTAGATGGATATGATAAAAACGGATACAATGGACTAGGATATGATCACATAGGTTACGACAAAGAAGGATACAATCAAGAAGGATACAACAAATTCAATAAAAAGAAAAATTAAGTACACAGTGATTAAAACAAATTTTTTGTCTGAATACATTCAGCAAAATATGATCCTCATTGCTAGTCTATTTGTTGAATCTGAAGGGGATATCAGAAGCACAAAAAAATAATTTCAAAGTTTTGAATCGTTTTGAGTCCAACTACCAACTCGGGCATAAAACTGGGTTCACGTGTATTCGGTAATCGTTTTAGGGATGAAATGAGATTCAAAATTATGGCATATAGACACAACAAAAATCAATTTGTAATATTATGCTTGGAGGCCAATTTTTTCTATCAATTTTAGATCTTTTTTAGCCTCGTTTCCTCCCATGGTGAGGTATCCTTCAGTAATTATTCCGTTTGCACCACTTTGCAATAATTCTTCACCTGAATCATTTAATTTTGATTCTCGTCCTCCTGAAATTTTAATTACTGATTCTGGTAATAGAAATCGAATCACTGAAAACATTCTCACAATTTCTGAATTTGGAAGATCAGTTTGTAATTCCAGTGGAGTTCCTGGCATTGGTACTAGAATGTTAATTGTCACTTCTTCTGGATACAATCTCCCTAGTTCTATTGCTAACTCTAATCTTTGTTCTCTTGTTTCTCCTAACCCAATTATTCCACCAGTACATAGTTCAAGCCCTGCTTCTCGTGCAATTCCTAATGTATTTAATCTGTCTTCGTATGTATGTGTGGTACAAATTTCTGAAAATTTTGATTTGGCAGTCTCCAAATTATGGTTGTATCTTTTTACATTGAGTTCTTTTAGTCTTTTTGCTTGCTCTGAAGTCAAAAATCCCAAACTACATTCTACGCTAATTCCAACTTTCTCATTAATTTGAAAAATAATGTTGCAAACTTTTCCAAAATCTTTTGCAGATGGTTCTCTCCATGCTGCTACAAGACAATATGATTCAGCACCTTCTTCTTTTGCTTTTTGTGCTTTACTTACAACCTCTTCAGGTGATGGAAGTTGATATGTCTCTATTCCTGTATCAAAAAATGCTGACTGTCCACAAAAAGTACAATCTTCACTACAAGCATTTTTTTTAATATTGTTTAGTTGTTCCACGTCAACTTTTCTACCATTAAAATCCCTAGTAATCTCATTTGCACATTTTGCTAATTCTTTTAAATTTTCATCTGATGTATTCAATAATTTTTTTGCATCATCAAATGAAATACCTATTCCTGAAAATACTTTTTCTTGACACTCTTTGATGAATTTCAGGGCATTCATACTGAATTTATCAAATATTCCATTTATAACAATAATGGAAACGTTAACCACTTGTAAGTTGGGGGGTTAACCGTTAGATTACCTGTGGCTTTGCAGTATGAATTGTCTTGATCACCCTGTTTAGTAGTAGTTCTAGCTCTTTTTCAGAGATTGCCAAAGGTGGAACAAGCATGACTATATTTCCTAGTGTGCGTAGATAGATTCCTTGTTTTCTGCCTTCTTCAAAGAATATCTTATTAATTGATTTTTTTGGCTGAATTGGTGTTTTCTTGTTCTTATCTGTAACAAGTTCAATTCCCATGAGCATCCCCTTATGTCTAACATCTCCCACAATGTCTATTTCTGATATTTCCTGATGAAATTTTTCAAATACTTTTGATGTCTTTTGGATTTTTTTAATGAGTTGCTTCTTTTGATACATTTTCAGATTTTGATTAGCAACTGCTGCAGCAATTGGATTTCCAGTATATGTATGTCCATGAAATAGATGCTTCCAATCATTAAATTCTCCTAAAAATGAATCATAAATTTTTTTACTGGATAAAGTTGCAGCCATTGTTAAATATCCTCCAGTTAACATCTTTCCATAGGCTACAATATCTGGAATGCTTTTTTGTTCTTCATACTGTAACATGGAACCCAATCTACCAAAACCTGTTGCTATCTCATCTAAGACAAATAACACGTCATAATTTTTACATATCTGGCTAATTTTTTTTTGAAATCCTTTGGGATGGATGATAACACCGCCAGCTACTTGTGCACCACTTTCCATGATGAATGCTGCAATGTTGTTATTTTTTGATAATTTCTTTTCAATTTTTTCTAAACAATGATTTTGATAATCAGAAAATGAAAATCCTTTTGGTATTCTGTATTTGTTTGGCACCGGAAATTGGAGTGTGGTAAACAATTGTTTTTTAAATTTACTAAAAAATTCTGGAACATAACCAACAGACATTGCACCAAATGTATCTCCATGATACCCATTTTCTACAGTTGCAATTTTTGTCTTCTTTTTCTCTCCCATATTTTTCCAATACTGTAATGCAATTTTGATTGCAATCTCCATTGCAGATGAACCATTATCTGAATAAAACACCTTATGCATTCCAGATGACATCTTTACTAGGTTTTTTGCTAGGTTCTCTGCAGGCTCATTTGTAAGATTAAACATGGATGAATGCTGGAGTTTTTTACTTTGATCTGAGATGGTTTTAACTAATTCTGGGTTTGAATGCCCCCAAACATTACACCACATTGATGCCACGGCATCTATCATTTTCTTTCCTTTAGAATCCATCAACCACATCCCTTTGGCACTTTTAATCTCATCAAATGAAGTCCATTCTTTCATCTGTGTATTTGGGTGCCAAACAAAACTAGTACTCAAGTAGTCTTGGTAATTCAGGTGTTCTTAATAATCAAACGATAAGATTAATCAGTCATATCTACAGATGATATTTGTTGAAGTCATTATTTATCACAGGAACTGATACTGATATTGGCAAAACATACATCACTGCAGGATTGGCAGTAACTCTTCGAAAAATAGGCGTCGATGTTGGCGTAATGAAACCATTTGCAGCAGGTTCTGCTCAAAAAAAGGGATTCAAATCTGAAGATGTTGAGATCTTATCTAGTGCTGCACAAGTACATGATCCTGAAAATTTGGTAAATCCTCAATTCTTTCCGATGACTGCTTCTCCTTATACTGCATGGAAAACTATGAAGATCAAACCAAAGATTAGTTCTATAATTTCTAGTTTCAAAAAATTATCAAAAATTCATGAAATGCTATTAGTTGAAGGAATGGGTGGCATAATGACTCCCATCCTAAAAGATTATTTTGTTACTGATTTGATCAAAGAGATGAAAATTCCTACTATTGTTGTAGCTCGAACTAAGGTTGGAACTGTAAATCACACTATAATGACATTAAAAATGTGCGAAAAATATAGAATTCCAATTAAAGGAATCATTATCAACGATTTTGATTCAGATGGTTACAAAACAAAAGAATTGATTCGTGATTTGAAAAATCTTACAGGAGTGCCAATTTTAGGCACAATTCCTTTTATTGAAGACATGAGTGATTCATCAATGTACAAAATTTTTAAGAAAAATCTCAACATGAAATTAATTTTAAAGTGATTGAAATGACATTAAAAAATTATATTTTCAAAAATTTGTGGCTCCAAGTTGTAATCTCTTTACTAATTGGACTTGGAGTGGGATTGGTTTTAGGAGATGTTGGTATTGACCTAGATGATGGCACATTAGATTCTTTTACATCATATCTAAAAATCCCTGCTAACATATTTTTGAGTATAATTCAAATGATTATTGTTCCATTAATTTTTGCCTCCATTGTTGTGGCTATAACTAATTTAGGAGCAAAAGACAAACTAAAAACTCTAGGATTGGGTGTTGGTACTTATTTTGTAATTACTACAACTATTGCAATTCTTGTTGCAGTATTTCTTGCATCCATAATATCTCCAGGAAGTATTCTTGATCTTACTTCCCTCCAAGAATCCCATGATCTCTCAGATGCTGATCTGCAAATCAAAGATGGTTTTTCATTAGATGATATTCCAAATGCAGTGTCTAACATAATTCCAAGAAATCCAATTTTGTCATACCTTGAAGGGCAGATGTTTAGCATATTGGTTATGGCACTAATTGTAGGACTATCGATGGCAGTTCTTCCAAAAGAATCCGTTAAACCATTATTGGATGTACTAGAATCAATTCAAAAAATTACATTACACATTCTTTTGGTTTCCATGAAAATTGTACCGTTTGCAGTTTTTGGGTTAATTGTGGGCATGGTTGCCACAGTTGGCATAGAAACTATGGTTGGATTGGGGGTATACATGGGAGCAGTTGTTCTAGGGCTAGGAGTTATGCTGCTGGTATACTCGTTGATCTTAAAGTTTGTAGCAAAAAGATCAATAACTTCTACATTTTCAAAATTCCGCAATCCTCAAACTTTGGCTTTTTCAACCGCCAGTTCAATGGCTACAATGCCCGTGACATTAAAGACTGCAGAAGATGATCTGAAAATAGATACACGAGTCTCAAAATTTGTAATTCCATTAGGAACCACCATCAATATGGATGGAACTGCATTATATCAGGTAATTGCAGTATTCTTTTTGGCACAGCTATTTGCAATTGAGCTGAGTATGATATCTATTTTGGTGATAATTATTACCTCACTTTTGGCTTCAATTGGAACTCCTGCAGTTCCTGGAGCTGGTGTAATTGTATTATCTACAATACTAATTACTGTTGGCATCCCTCCAGTTGGAATTTTGTTGTTACTTTCTGTAGATAGAATTTTGGATATGATTAGAACTATGGTTAATGTTACAGGAGATCTTACAGCTAGTTGCGTATTTGATAAAATAACAAGAAACAAAATGTCTGAATAAATTGTTTTCTATACTCGTAAAATTTTGAATTTACTCGTACCGCCAACATTACTAAACTGAGAAATATCAAAGATTATTTTTGAAAATGTGTTGTTTTCTTTAGATAATACAAACAATTTCTTATCCGTAGGAATATTTTCAGATAAAACAACCCAAATGTTTTCTGATACGTTCTGAATTTTTTCTAATTGTGTGATTTTATCTCTAATGTATTTTGGATCTGATGATTTTGGTATGCAAATTAACAATGTCTTTTTTTGATCAATCTCTAGTGTTTTTGTATCTGGAATTACAATATCCAATTCAATTCCTCGATATTTTACTTTTCTTTGACTGGTGATCAATGCATTTGTTAACAAATAATGTAAAATTCCTGTTGCCAACACTCCGATTACTTCCTCTTTTTCTCCCATGGAACATACCTTATCATAACAATTTTCAATTATTTCATCAATTATTTCATCAAATTTTTTCTCTAGAATTAATTGCGAAATTGTTTCTGAATTATTTACATAGTCAAATAGATAATCCTTTACTGGATTTGACTCTTCTTCCATTATTCATTAAAGATATAACGTCTTTCGCCTTTTGACTCTGTTTCTGTTTTAACATCTACTAAGACAAATTCCTTTTTTGAACGTAACATTGATTCATTAGGACTCAACTTGTTTTCATGTAGTTCTTCATATTCTTCCCATGTTAGTTTCTTTCTTTCTCCAATTTCTACTTCTAGATTCATGTTTTTTACCATCTCTTTGTATTCGGGTTGTATAACACCGCTGAATACCATTGCACTACTTCCACTACCATAAGAGCCAAATCCAATTCGTTTTCCTTCTAAATCAATTCCTTTTTGATATTCAAATTCTAAACTACTTCTAAATCCAAGATATAGTGACGCAGTATACAAATTCCCAATCATACTGGATGCAATAAGAGAACTTGCTAGTTTTGATTCATAAACTTCCTGATATTCATGAGTTTTTGTAAATAGTTTTGTAAATTCATGATCTTTTGCCATAAATTCTTCATCACCTAATACTGATTCAATTGTTCCACGAGGATCTTTGGGTATTGGCTCTTTTATGCCAATTTCTTGTAAGATTTTCTTCCATCTTGGTAGTTGTCTCCATTCATGTCTAACCAAGTATGCTAATGCCTTCTTTCCCATATTGCTGTATGGCAAGTGCATATTGATATAGTCCATATGATCTAGTATTGTTTCACCTGGTTCTAGTTTGATTAGTCCGGAAGACACTACTTTTTTCTTATATGCCTCTAATGCTTTTCTTACTTGAATCATGTAAAGTAAATTAGAATACTGTCCATGTACAATTGGGGTTTCTTTTCCAAATGGTCTGTAAAAATCATATTCATCTTTAATAGATGTAGATGTAACTTTAGGGTCAAATGCTAATAATCTAGGATTGTCATTTAGAAGCATTACTACTGAACCAGCTCCTTGTGTCATTTCACCACTTGAACCCATGTCATATTTTGCAATGTCGGATACAACTACTAGTGCATGTTTCCCTTCTGCTTCTCCTGCTCTGATCCAATTTGTATTGTCATATAGTGCATAAGAGCCACTTACACAGGCAAATTTTGTTTCAACACCACCACAGTGCTCAAATGCACCTTGTCCATAAACCTGTTCTAACATTCCAATCACATAGGAGTTCATTGCTTTTGATTCGTCAAAGGCGGATTCTGTTGAAACATATAATCTGCCAATGTCTTCCGGTGATAGTTTATTTTTCTGCATGATTTTCAAACATGCATTAGCTGCAAGACATGCAGGGTCTTGATTGGCATCAACTATTGCCATTTGAGAAACACCTAGACCTTTCTGTAATTTTACTGGGTCTAATCCTCTTGCTGCTGCAAAATCTGATGCGTCAATATACAATCTAGGTATGTATATTGCAATATCATCTATTCCAGCTGCCATAAGCTTGCCTCCGATTTTGTATATTTAAGAATATTGGGTAAATTCTAAGTTACTAGGAAGGGAATTTTAGTAATTTTTATTATTTTTTTATTAATAATTTGATCGCTATTCTTATTTTTTTAGCTCTGCTTCAAAAATATTTTCAAATACTTCAAAAGGCTGTGCTCCAAATATCCTTGTAGTCTTTCCATCAGGACCTATTATGAAAAATGAAGGAGTTCCTGTAAGTTCCAGCGTTTTTGCATCTTCATTACTTGCAAGAATTGTCTGTGAATGATTTTCATTAACCATACAATCTGACCATTTATCCATGTCTAAATTGATTTGGTGTGCAAACTTTGCAAGATTTTCCGAAGATGCCCATCCATTATTTTCACCAGTCCAATTAGAGTATAAAATATCATGATATTCCCAAAATAACCCTTGATCATTAGCACAATGCGCTCCATGGGACGCAGTTACAGAATCAGGACCTATAATGTTGTAGTCTTTGAATATCATTCTTACTTTACCTGTTTCTACGTACTTCTTTACTAAGTCATCTTCAGTAGAATGAAAGAAAACATTACAAAAATGACATTGGTAATCTCCAAATTCTACTAGTGTGACTGTGGCATCAGGATTACCAAGAATCGGTGAACCGTTTTCTAAAAATGTCTTAGTTGTGATTTTTGGAGGACCTGCTTGCTGAATTGTAGGTGCAGGCTCTATTTCTAATTCTGGTTCATTTAAAATTCCTTGAAATCCTAAAAATATTATCAAAATTACTGCAGATGCTATTGCAGCTCCTATTCCAAGAGATGGACCATGTATCAATAAAAAATCAAATTTTTGTTACACATTTAGTCTTTTGTTCTATGGTGAAAGTGTTGTAGGAACATCAATTCTTATCCCAAATTGAACATCTTTAGGTTTTGATGATTTTCAATTTTCATTTTCTGTAGTAATTATTACCATGAATGTTAATTTTATAGAATTTTCAAAAATAGAAATTCTGTCTTAAATAGAATATTTTCATTTGTAATCTCACTCCATGAAAAAACTCTTGTTTATCTTAGTTAATTATTATGATGTTTGTATTTAGTGTATTTACGTAATTTTGATAAAAGTCATTTAGTTTATTTTATTTTTTGTAGAAAATTTTGATATCGATTTGTGCC